>JBBEBK010000064.1:0-4885 GCA_040882375.1 Chloroflexota bacterium | reverse complement strand
GCTTCGACGTGATGCACTTCAACCTGCACAAGACCTTCTCGACGCCGCACGGCGGCGGCGGGCCCGGCGCTGGACCGGTGGGGGTCAGCGAACGCCTCGCGCGCTTCCTGCCGGGTCCGCAGCCGATCCTGGTATCGGGGGATCCCGACGAGGTGCGCGAAAACGCGTGGGCCGGGCGCGGGACCCCGGGGGCGATCTTTGCCCTTGAGCCAGGTGGCGCACGGCCGGAGAGCATCGGCCAGGTGCGTGCCTTCACGGGGAACTTCGGGATGTTCGTGCGCGCCTATGCCTACATCCGCAGCAACGGAGGGGATGGGCTCCGCCAGGTGAGCGACGACGCCGTGCTGGCCGCCAACTACCTGCGCGTACGTCTGGCCGACGCCTACGACCTGCCCTTCGACCGCATCTGCAAGCACGAGGTCGTCTTCTCGGGGCTTCGCCAGAAGCGCGCGAACGGGATCAGCACGCTCGACATCGCGAAGGCCATCCTCGACCACGGCGTGCATCCGCCCACGATCTACTTCCCGCTCATCGTCGAGGAGGCGCTGATGATCGAGCCGACCGAGACCGAGACGCTCGAGACGCTCGACCACTTCGTCGAGATCATGCACCGAGTCGCCACCCTGGCAGCCACCGATCCGGATGCGCTGCGTCGTGCTCCTGAGACGACCCCGGTCGGTCGGCTCGACGAGGCGACCGCCGCCCGACGACCGGACCTGCGCTTCGTCGGAGAGCCCGTCGTGGCGGAGGCGGGCTGAACCCGCGCGCACCGCGGCGGGTACTATGGATAGCGATCGGCGCATCGCACATGGGGTGCCAGTGAGTACGACGCAGCCAGATGGCCTCGTCGAGCGCATGCAATCGGGCGATTTCAACGCCTTCGAGGAGTTCTTCAACGCCTATAAGCGACCGGTGTACGCGACCGCTCTGGCGATCACACGCGATCCGTTCCTGGCCGAGGAGATCCTCCAGGATTGCTTTGTCAAGGCCTACCGCGTTCGACACCGGTTGCGGCTGGACGTCTCGCCGCTGCCGTGGCTGCAGCGCGTCACCACCAACCTGTGCTACAGCCGAATCACGCGGCGCCGGGCGATCTCGGAGCCGCTCACCACGCTGATCACGAACCTGGTCGCCGACCTCGCGTCGCGCCCCGACCAGGTGGCAGAGTCACGCGAGATCATCGAGGTGCTGCAGCGGGGGATCGACGCGCTGCCGCCGAAGCAGCAGACCGCCGTGATCCTGTACTACCTGCACGGTTACTCGCTCGCCGAGGCCGCGCAGATCGCCGACTGTCGGGTCGGCACCATGAAGTCGCGCCTGCACTACGCGCTGCGCGCGCTCCGTTCGCTGGTGCCCGCCGCACGACGTGCGCCCGCGCATGGCGGCACGAGATTGGCGGGCAATGAGCTGCCGTAGGGTCAGCCGCGAGCTGCTCGAGCGCTTCCGCTTCGGGGAGGAGCTCGATTCGCGCTCCGATCCGCATCTCGCCCACCTCCAGTCGTGCACCGTCTGCCGCGAAGAGGTCGGGCTCGACCACGCGCTCGTCGTGCAGTTGCGCCGCGCCCTGCAGGCACGAGTCGCCGGGCACGCACCTTCCGACCGGAGCTGGGAGGCGGTTCGCGCGCGTGCCCTCGTCGCCGAGGCCGGCCCGACCTGGTCTGCGCGTGGCGTCCGCTGGGCACGGCTGCTGCCCGCCGGGGCGGCGATGGCCGTCATGGTCTTCGCCGTGGCCACCGCTGGCGAGGCAGACCGCCAGGTCGCGCTTCAGCAGCGCACCTGGCCGGGCGAGCTTGAACGCGCCTCGAACGATCCCGAGCCCCGGGACGCGGCGTCGCAGGTGCCGTGGTGGATCCGCTGGAAGGCAGCACCGCCGATCTCGTTGCCCGCAACCGGCGCGATCGCAGCCGTCGATCCTTCGGAGAAGCTGGCCGTCGCTCCCCAGCCGGTGTCGGGCCTGATCCGGTGATGGAGCGGCGGCTCGACCGCCGCGGAGCGCACCTCGTCGCGCTGGCGGTGATCATCATCCTGGCGTCCTGCTCGACCGGTCCAGCCACGACAAGTGACCCATCGGCCGGGCAGCCCTCCGGCAGCACCGGCCAGGCGGGGCCTGTCTCGCTCCGCTTCGAGATCCCGTCGGCGCCCGGGCCGGTCAAGCCGTTCCGCGGCGAGATGACCCAGCACGTCTTCCTCAGCGGCGGGCAGGTCAGCATGTACTTCGAGCTGCGCAATGTCGGCGAGGAGCCGATCACCTTCCTGAACACCCTCTACGACTACGAGCCGCAGCAGCTGTACACGCCGGTCATTCGCCTCGAATGGGACGAAGGCGGCGACGCGGTGTACACCCGCGCCGGTCGCTTCTTTCCCAGCCCGGCTGTCATCGCGCCCGGCGACTCGGCGGTCTACATCATGGGCGGCCAGCAGATCGCCGGCTCAGGCACGCCGGGCAACCTGGTCACCCACATCAAGTACTGCCCGACGCGCGGCATGGACGACCAGGCGGGCATCCCAGTTGAGGTCGCCGATGTGGTGTGGCGCGACCTCGGTGACGGGAGCGTCGAGGTCTCCGGCACGCTGGTCGAGACGGTCGGCTCGCTCCGCCGCCGCGCCCCCTCGGTGGGGGTCGCCTTCTTCAGCGTCGATGGCTCATTCGTCGGCGCCGTTGTCGAGCACGCCGACGGCGAGCCGCTGCTGCCCGGCGAGCGCCGGGCGTTTACCCTGCGCGGGCCCGGGGTCGCGGTCGCCGAGATCGTCGAGGCCCGCGCGTTCGCGGTGATTCCCTGACCGATCTCGGTCCACCTGAATGAACTCGCGCCGCACGCGTGGGGTAGTGTTAGGTGAACCGTCGCAGCGGGATTGGGTCAGCGGTTCTTGACGTGGTCTTGCGCCGCGGGCAATGATTGGCCGGCTCAGCCCTGTGCGCAACGCTCAGTGGCGCCTTGGCGCCTGTGCGCGCGTACGCGGCGGAAACATGATTGGCAGCCAACCTATCGTTGGCCAAGGTAAGGAGGAGAGGAGGACGGAACCCGGTAGGTCGCACGGAACGACACCTCCACGCGGCGAGCGAATGTCGGTCGCCAATGGCAGGTCGTTCGGACCGATCAGCCGCGTAACGCGGCTCGCTCCACCCACGCCCCGTACGCCAGTAAGGCGAAAGGAAAAGGTCTATGTGGTTTAAGAAATCAATGGGCGCCCTGGTGGCCCTTGGTCTCGTGCTCGCGGCGTGCACGTCGCCCAGCGCGAGCACCGAGCCATCGGGATCAGCCCAGCCCTCGGTGTCACAGGCGCCGCCGGCGGAGCAGGTGCTCCGCGTCGACATCGGCAACGAGCCGCCGTCACTCGACCCGACCCAAGCGACCGACAGCGCCTCCATCCAGGTGCTGCGCTCGACAACCTACCCGCTGGCCTACTTCGACGGAGACCTGAACGTTGTGCCGGGTCTCGCCGATGACTGGGACGTCAGCGCGGACGGCACCGAGATCACCTTCCATCTTGGCGCCTACAAGTACAGCAACGGCGAGGACATCGTCGCTGAGGACTTTGTCTACAGCTGGCAGCGCCTCTCCGACCCGCGCGAGGCGGCCGGATATAGCTACGTCCTGGCAGATGTCGTCGGCTACGACGAGATCTCGGCCATCGACACCACCACCGCGACCGACGCAGAGATCGATGCCGCGCTGCTGACGCTGGGCGTCTCGGCTCCGGACTCGAGTACCTTCGTCGTCAAGCTGAAGCACGCGGCCTCGTACTTCGTGTACATCGCCACCCTGTGGGTGACCGTGCCGCAGAAGGCCGGCATGACCTGGGGCGAAGCCGACGGCTACGTCAGCTCCGGCCCGATGATCATGACCGAGTGGAACCACAACTCGAACATCGTGCTCGAGCCGAACCCCGAGTGGGGCGGCGACCCCGTCTCCATCGCACGGGTTGAGCTCGCGATGATCGACGACCCGGCGGCGAGCCTGGCGGCCTACGAGGCCGACGAGCTCGACATCGGCGCCGTGCCGACCCAGGAGATCGGGCGCATCCAGGATGACCCGCAGCTCTCGGGCGAGGTGCTCGAGGGAGCCGTGCTCTCGATCTACTACTTCGGCTTCGACATGAAGGATCCGAATGGGCCGTTTGCCAAGAGCAGGGACCTTCGCCGGGCCTTCAGCGAAGCGATCGACAAGGAGACGATGATCGCTACCACGTTCAGTGGCATCGGCACCGTCGCCCACAGCCTGGTCCCGCCGGGCATGCCCGGGTACCAGGAGGATGCCTTCATCCCGTACGACGTGGCTCAGGCCCAGGCTGACTTCGCGGCCGGCCTTGCCGAGCTGGGGATCACCGCTGACGACCTGCAGCTGGAGGTCGGCTACAACAGCGGCTCGAACCACGAGGACAAGGTTGACTTCCTCGTCGAGCAGTGGCGCACTGCCTTCGGCGTCGAGGTTGAAGCGGTCGGCCTCGAGTGGGGCGCGTACCTGACCCGCCTCAACGAGGATCCGTTCGACATCTTCCGTCTCGGCTGGGGTGCGGACTACCCGCACCCGAACAACTTCACGACGGACCTCATCTCCTGCACCAGCGGCAACAACAACATGGGGTACTGCAACCCCGACGTTGACGCCCTCCTGCAGCAGGCTGCCGTCAAGAAGGACCTTGGCGAGCAGGTCGCCCTCTACAACCAGGCACAGGAGATGTTCATGGCCGACGCGCCGTTGATCCCGCTCCGCTACGGTCAGCGCTTCACGCTGGTCAAGCCCTGGGTCCAGAACCTGGTCGTCACCAGCGCGGACAGCAGCACGGGCGAGTCGTTCTACTACAAGGTGTCGATCGCATCGCACTGACCATCGCCTGACCCTTCGCATCGCGCGGAGGTAAGGAGATCACCTTGTCGGGTGGG
>JBBEBK010000063.1:0-4887 GCA_040882375.1 Chloroflexota bacterium | reverse complement strand
CGTTTGTCCTGAGCCAGGATCAAACTCTCCGAACAAAAAACAGTGGTCTTGCCCGTTGGCACTACCACCGTTCACAGGTTCAGACGTTCATCCCGTTGACTCGTGTGGGTTCCTGTCACTCTTCAGCTGTTAAGTCACGTCACCGAACTGCTTCGGATTCGCTCGATTCTTCTGCCTCCTGATTGGGAAGCCTGGCGCCGAGCTGCCCGGCCCGAATGGACCGGCGTTCTCGCAACGCCTGCCGACACGCACGTCGGCGCGAACCCGGAGTCTATCCGCAGGCGAGGGCGACTGTCAACCGGCGGTGAACGCCAACAGCCCGTCCAGCTGAGCTCGAATCCCGGCAGCGGTCAGTCCGAGCGCGGCATCGTGCTCCTCGGCCGTGCCGTAGTTGGTGAGGACGTGCCGCGGGACGCCGATCGCTTCGATCCGCGCTGGGGCCGGTGCTAGCGCCTGCACGATATCGGCGACTCCGGTCCCTGCGTAATAGGGCTCCACCAGCAGCACTGGCGCCGGCGATTCGCCGGCGAGCTCACGCAGGCCGGTCGCGTCGAACGGCGTGACGGTGGTGCAGTAGACGACGGAGACATCGAGTCCCTCGGTCGCTTCCAGGACGCGGTCCAGCATCGGTCCGATCGCAACGACCGTGGCCGCCGAGCCTCTGCGGATCACGTCGAGCTGGCCGAACCGCACCGGGCGGCTCGCGCGATTCACCTGTGCGCTGGTGCGGAAGTAGGTCGGCGCGCCGTCAGCGTACGACTCGCGGAAGAGGGCGTCGAACTCGGCCGCGGTGCCCGGGACGACGATCTCCATCCCAGGCAGCGTCTTGAGGATGGCGACGTCGCCCGGCGCCTGGTGGGTCATCCCGTCGCTGGCGTAGTCGTACGAGGCGCCGATGCTCACGAAGTTGCCGCCCAGCCGCTGGTAGCAGAAGTCGTCCTTGATCTGCTCGAAGGGTCGCTCAACGAGGAACGGGGCGATCGAGTGCACCACCGGCACGAAGCCCTCGAGGGCGAGGCCGGCTGCCAGGCTGACCGCGGTCTGTTCCATGATCCCGAGGTTGAGAACGCGGCCGGGATGCCTCGCGGCCGCATCGTCGAAGAGGCCGACGCTGATGTCGCACAGCACCATCACGAGTCGGGCGTCGGTGTCCATCAGGTGGGTGGCGGTGCGGGCCAGCTGGGCTCGCATGGTCGTTTCGATCATCGGTCCACCACTGCGACAACCATGGTGGGGCGCGTTGCGTCCTGCGATCGCAGCGCCGTTTCGATGGCGGCGTGGTCTCGTCCGTCAATCGTCTGCGCCGCCCAACCGAAGGCGCTGAACTTGGCCGCGGCGTCGCCGAGCGGCCGCGTGCTGGTCCCGTTATCGATCAGGATCGCGGTCAGGTTGGGCAGATCGAGGCTCCCCGCCAGGAGCGCCGTCTCCCAGACGCTCCCCTCGTTCGCCTCTCCGTCACCGATCATGACGAAAACTCGTCGGTCGCTGCGCTTGAGCTGTAGGGCGAGCGCCACGCCAACTGCCATCGGAAACCCGTGACCGAGGGAGCCGGTGGACACCTCGATGCCGGGCACCAGGTTGCGGTCCGGATGGCCTCCCAGCGTGCCGTCGTAGTCGAGGAAGCGCGTCAGCTCCTCGGCCGGAAAGAAGCCGCGGTCGGCCAGGACTGCATACAAACCGATCGGCCCGTGGCCCTTGCTGACCAGGAACCGGTCACGCGACTCGGCACCGGGGTCCGCCGGGTCGTGGCGCAGAACACGCTGGTAGAGGACCCACACCACGTCGAGGATCGACAGGGCGCTGGGGTCATGCTTGTCGTCGCCATGCGTGCCGGCCAGGAGTTGCAGCATCGGCTGCATGGCGGGGTCGCGGGCCTGCTGGCTCGACCGGGACATGATCGCCTAGGAGCGCTCCACCTGGCGTCGCCCCTGGAGCGACCGGATCAGGGTCACGTCGTCGGCGTACTCGAGGTCGCCGCCGACCGGCAGGCCCCGGGCGATGCGGCTGACCATCGGCACATGCGGTGCGAGCAGATCAGCCAGGTACATGGCGGTCGCCTCCCCCTCCAAGTTCGGGTTGGTGGCCAGGATCACCTCGGCCACGCCACCCTCGGCGACCCGCACGATCAGCTCGCGGGCCTTTATCTGCTCCGGACCGATACCGTCGATGGGGCTGATGGCGCCGTGGAGGACGTGGTAGCGCCCACGGAACTCGCCGGTGCGGTCGATGGCCAGCACGTCGAGCGGCTCCTCGACCACGCAGATGCGGGTCGAGTCCCGCCGCGGGTCCGAGCAAAAGGTGCAGGGGTCAACGCCCACGTCGGTGATGTTGCAGCAGGTCGAGCAGTAGTCCACCTCTTCCTTGACCGCCACGAGCGCCGACGCCAGGGCGCGGGCCTCGTCTGCGGGGGCGCGGAGCATGTGGTACGTCAGCCGCTGGGCGGTCTTGCGCCCCACGCCGGGGAGCTTGCTGAACTCCTCGATGAGGCGCGCCACGGGTGCGATCAGGCCAGTCATGACAGCACCCTCGAGGTCGGGCTGGTGCGGCTCAGCCGAGGCCGCGCGGAGCGGCGCCGCCGAGCCCCGGCATGCCGGGCAGGCCGATGCCGCCGGCCACGGTGGCCATGCGGTCGCGCTCCAGCTCCTTGCTGCGCGTGATGGCTTCGTTGACCGCGGCGACCACGAGGTCCTGCAGCATCTCGACCTCGGCGGGATCGACCGCCGCCGGATCGATCTCGATGGCGCGGATCTGCTGCCCGCCGGTGATCACCACCCGGACCGCTCCCCCACCGACGGTCGCCTCGAGGGTCGTCTCGCGCAGCTCTTCCTGCGCCTGGGCCATCTGGGCCTGCATCTGCTGCGCCATCCTGGCGATCTGGGTCACGTTCACGCGTTCGGTACTCCTGGCTCTTCGGGGGTCGGACAGCGCCCGGCGCTGCGATATCGGCTAGTGGACTTCGGGCGCTTCGATCTCCTCGCCGCCAGTGATCTGGATCACGAGGTCGAGGATAGCGGTCGCGGCGGGGTCGCCCGGGTCAGGGGCGAGAGCCTGGGCCATGGTCAGCGGCTCGAGCTCGACATTGCCGGTCACGCACTCGACCGCCCAACTGCCACCGAGCACGGTGCCGAGAAGTTGCTCAATGGCCGCGGACTTGGCGGCCACTTTCTGGCGCATGAATGACCGCTCCTCGGGAAAGGCCAGGGTCAGCCGCGCTCCGCTTACGGCGACCGGACGGCACTCGGTGAGCAGCGGCTTGATGGCCGGCGCGGCGCGCTGGACGACTTCGGCCCAGCGCTCACGGACCACGGCGAGCTCGATGGCTCCGGTGGCGGTCGCGGGCGGCGGCTCCGCTACCTCGGCAACCTGCGGCTCAGCCTCGACCGGGGCCGGTGGCGGGGCGGGGCTCGGCGGCTGTGCCGGGGCGGGGCGAGGCGCCGGCCGGGGCGCAGCCGCAGCGACGGCATGAGGCGGCGCACCGGCGGTCGCGGAACCGGGGAGCGGTGGATCCACTGCGAGCAGCTCGAGCGCCAGGCGGGCTCGTCCCTCCCGCGCGCCGACCGATGCCGCTTCGGCGAGGGTGCGCAGGATCGATGCCAGCCGACGGGCAAGCGGCGGGTCGCCGGCGGAGCGCAGCAGACGACGCCGCGCCTCCTCCTCCGCCTGACCGGCCACCTGGCCCATGTCGCGACCGACGTCGCCGAGCTCCTCGATCCGATCGAGCGCGGCGCCCGCATCCCCCGCCAGGTACGCGTCGATCAAGGCGGCGATCTGCCCTTCGTCGGCCAGGCCGACGGCGGTGCGCACCGCATCGGCGGTCACGTGGTCGCCGGCATAGGCGAACACCTGGTCGAGGAGCGATTCAGCGTCGCGCATTCCCCCGTCGGCAAGACGCGCGATCAGCGCCAGCGCATCGGGATCGGCCTTGACGTGCTCGGCATCGGCGATGCGCGACAGCTTGCCGGCGATCAGATCGGCCGGCAGTCGATGGAAGTCGAAGCGCTGGGTGCGACTGATGATGGTGGCCGGGACCTTGTGGGTATCGGTCGTGGCCAGGATGAAGACGACATGTGGCGGTGGCTCCTCGATCATCTTGAGCAGGGCATTGAAGGCATGCGCGCTGAGCATGTGGACCTCGTCCACGATGTAGACGCGGCGTCGCAGCTCCGCCGGTGCGGTGAGGGCCCGCATCACCAGGTCGCGCGCATCTTCGACCAGGCCGTGGCTGGGGGCGTCGATCTCGATGACGTCCATGGCGCGTCCCTCGCGCACCGAGGTACAGGCGTAACAGCGATCACACGGCTCACCATCGGTGCCCAGATCGGTGCAGTTGATCGCCTTGGCGAGGATCCGTGCCGTCGAGGTCTTGCCGGTTCCGCGCGGCCCAACGAGCAGGTAGGCGTGCGCGATCCGATCGGCCGCGACCGCGTTGCGGAGGGTGGTGACGATGTGATCCTGGCCGATCAGCTCGCCGAAGCGCTGGGCGCGCCAGCGGCGATAGAGGGCCAGCGGTTGCCCGGGCTCGGCCGCGATCGGCTCAGTGGCGAGAGGTGCGGCGGCGGGCTTGGCCATGGTCTCCTTACCGTACAACGAACCGCCGCGGGCGAAGTGAGTGGCCGTGCACCCGGCGTCGTCCAACCGTCCCCGCACGCGCGCCCATCGTCCGGCTCCAGCCAGGTCACCCCACGGCACCCGAGAGCGGTCGCTTACCGCTGCTTCCTTCCGGACCTGACGGGGTTCGCGGACTCTCGCTGCGTGGGACCCGACTCTCAACGTCGGTCGATGTCGTGGGAGGCGGAGGCGGTACGGCCTCGGCCGGGAATTCAGTCCCGCTATAGCGGATTGCGGGTGCAGGGCACCGCTAGTTCCCCACCTAGCACGGCCGCCGCG
>JBBEBK010000062.1:0-4969 GCA_040882375.1 Chloroflexota bacterium | reverse complement strand
GGGATGTGCTGGCGCTCGATCGCCTCGTACTTGTCGGGCATGTCGTGCTCGAGCGCCTGCGTCACCACCGCGCGATTGATGACGGGCAGCTCCACCAGTTCGTCACCGCGCACGCCGGCGAGCCAGCGGTCGATCGAGCGGGCGGCACGCCGGGCGCGCCCGGCCGACTCGATGATGGTGGCCGGGCCGGTGACGAAGTCGCCGCAGGCGAAGACGCCATCCAGGCTGGTGGCGAACGTGTCGGCATTGGTGGCCACGTAGCCGCGGCTGAAGTCGAAGCTCAGCGCGTTGTACGGCTTCCCGTCGGCGCCCTGCGGCGTGGAGCCGTTCATCGGTGCGCTGCGCCATGAGGAGACTGACCCTCCGGCGACTACCGCGCGGGTATCGGTCACACCGAGGTGGCGGTTCAGCGCGGCGCCGTATTCGCCGAGGACGTTGTTGTCGGCCGCCTGGCTGGTGCAGGGGATGACCATGTCGCAGGTGATGGTGAACTCGCTGCCGGGGATCGCCTCCGCGGAGCGCCGCCCGCTGGCGTCAGGCGGGCCGAGGCGGGTGCGCTGGAAGGTCATCCCTGCCGCCCGCCCGTCCTCGCCGGCGATGACCTCGACCGGGGCAGAGAAGAGCTCGAAGCGGACCCCCTCGAAGCGGGTCTCGTGCTGCTCCTCCTCGTCGACCACCATCTCCTCGGGGCCGCGGCGGTAGACGATGGTGCTCGTCTTGGCGCCGAGCCGGAGCGCGGTGCGAGCCGAGTCCATGGCGGTGTAGCCGCCACCCACGATGACCACGTGCTCGCCGACCCACTGCTCCTGTCCCAGGTTCGCCTTCTTCAGGAAGTCGACCCCGTAGATCACCCCGTCGAGCTCCTCGCCGGGGACGTTCATGGCGACCGGGTACATGCAGCCGGCCGCGACGACCACGGCGTCGTGCTTCTCGCGCAGCTGATCGAGGGTAACGTCGCGCCCGACTTCGACGTTGTAGTGGAACTGCACCCCGTGCTTTGCCACCCAGTTGACGTCGAGCTCGATCACGTCGCGCGGCAAGCGGAAGGCCGGAACCCCGATGAGGGTGGTGCCGCCCCCCGACGGGAGCGCCTCGTAGACATGCACCTGGTGGCCGTAGCTGGCCAGCTCCTTGGCGACCGACAGACCCGCCGGTCCGGCGCCGATGACGCCCACGCTCTTCCCGGTCGGCGGACCGACCACGACGTTGTCGGGCAGGTTGTTGGCGTAGTGCCAGTCCACCAGGAACCGCTTCATGGCGCGAATCGAGAGCGGCTTGTCGATGTCGGCGCGCCGGCACGCCTTCTCGCACGGCGCGGAGCAGACGTAACCGCAGATGGCCGCCACCGGGTTGGGGTCACGCGCGAGGATGTAGCCTTCTTCGAAGCGGCCCTCGGCGGCGAGCATCAGGTAGCCGCGGCAGTTGGTGTTGACCGGGCAGCCTTCCTGGCACTCGATGTTGCACTGCAACCAGTCGACGCCGACCTCGGCTGTCTGGAACCTGAGCGGTATGGCGTTCGCGGAGATCACGGGCATCGTCGCAGTGCGGGTTCCACCGGTGGCGCGGACGGTTCAGCGGCCGCCCGATGCTACCCGCCGCGCGAGCACGGTGTCAAAGAGGTTCGAAGGGTGATCTGCGGCGGGTGCGGCACGGGCCTCAGTAGTTTGCGAAGAAGAAGCTCATCACCCGGCGCACCAGCGGCGCGGAGTCCGACCCGCCGGTCGCCAGTGGCACCTTGACGAGCACGGTGGCGATGCTGATCCGCGGGTCATCGACCGGGGCGAAGGCCGGGAACCACGCGTCGGGGTTCGGCGTGCCGGTCTCAGCCGTGCCGCTCTTGCCGGCGACTGGCAGCCCGTACCCGCTGAACGCGTAGTAGGCTGTGCCGAGGGGCGAGGCGACCACGGCTCGCAGCGTCTCGCGCAGGAAGACCCAATCGTCGGGGTCGAGTTCGACGGTGTGAGCCACCCGGGCCCCATTCCTCTCGACCACGCGACCGTCTGGGAGCGTGGCTTCGCTGACCAGGCGCGGGACCCACAGGGTGCCGCCGTTGGCAAACGCCGCGTATGCGTTGGCCAACTGGAGCGCGGTGCCGAGATACTCCCCCTGCCCGATCGACAGCTGGATCTGGTCGAACGGTCCGTACGGCCGGAATCCGCCGTCCCAGCGCGGTCTGCCCTTGTAGTAGGTCGCGTCGGGCAGGATGCCGGGCGTCTCCGCCAGGTGGGCGATCCCGGTCGGCCGCCCGAAGCCGAACTCGGCGATCAGCTCGGTCAGGGCCGTCGGGTCGGCTTCCCAGACACGGATCGAGAGCGGCATGTAGGTCGTGTTGCAGCTGAACGCCATGGCCGTGGTGAGCGACACGCTGTTGCCCAGCGAGTGCATCTCGTAGTTGCGGAAGGTGAACCCGTCGTAGACCCATGTGCCGTTGCACGACATCCGGGTGGACCGATCGGCGACGCCGGTCCGCAGCGCCGCCAGCAGGGTGAACGGCTTGAAGGACGACCCCGCCGGATAGCCCGATTCGAGCGCGTGGTTGCGGCGGGCCGAGGCACCTGGCGTCGCGAGCGGCCGCCCCGCCAGAGTGGTGCCGAGCACCATCGCGTTCGGGTTGAAGAGCGGCGCCGATGCGAGCGCCCAGACATCGCCGCTCAGCGGATCGAGGATCGCGGTTGCCGCTTCGTTGTACGTGCCGATCCCATCCTCGGCGATGCGTTGAAGGTCGGGGCGGATGGTGATGGTCAGGTCGGCGCCGGGCACCGCGGCCCGCTCGAGGATGACCTCCGGCTCGGCGGTCGGCTCGGCGCCGGGACCGGGGAGCGCCGACAGCAGGTACCCCGGCGATCCGCGCAGGAGTGCCTCGGCCCCTCGCTCCAGGCCGCTGCGACCGACCAGGTCGCCGGCTCGATAGTCGGGCCCGAGTGCCGCCAACTCGGCCTCGCCCGCGGGAGATGCCCAGCCGATCGTCTGCCCCGCCAGCCACTCCTGCGGGTAGACCCGGGTCCCGTCCTCGCGGACCTGCGCAAAGACCGTGCCGTCGGCCGTGAGGATCCGTCCTCGCGTTCCAAGGTTGCGCGTCAGCTCCAGCGTGCCGTCGTCGCCGAGCTCGGGGAAGAGCAGCGCCGCCCGCCAGCGGACCTCCCAGCCTTCCGGCCCGGGAGTGAGGGTCAGCATCCGCTGGAAGGCCACGCGCCCGAACCGATCGGTCTCGAATGCCAATCGAATCGGGATCGCCACCGCCACCCGCGGCCCTTCGATCGAGCCATCGGGCGGCAGGCTGGTGGCGAGGACCGGCCCGGGCTCGGCCGCCAGGCTGGTGACGCCGACCAACTCGGTGAAATCGCGCAGGAGCCCGGTGATCGCGTCGGCCGTGTAGCGCTCACGGTCCGCGGGAGCCAGCAGCTCGACCATCCGCCCGTAGCGCTCTCCGCGCCACGCGGCGAGGAACTTGCGCGCGACGAGGCGCGCCGCCTCGTGCTCGGCGGCGACGTCTGGCGTGGCGCGAGGAGTACCCGACGGCAAGGGCAGGACCGTCACGGCGCACGCCGCCAGCAGGGCCGCCGCGGCAAGAGGAATGGCGAGCCGGTGAACCCGCCCCCCGGCGCGGATCATCGCGCGAGCATCACCCGCCGGAAGCCCTCCGCGGCGGCATACCCGGCCCGTTCGCCCAGCTCCTCCGCGCCGCGCCGCAGCCAGCGGTCGGTCTCGGCGAAGTCGCGGAACTGGCTGACATGGTGCGCCAGCGCGGCGATCTTGCGATCGAGCGTCGCGCCGATGTCGACCAGCTGGTTGGCCTCGTTGGTGCTCCACAGAAAGAGCTCGGCCACCTTCCACGGGTCCAGCCCGGCGGCGAGGTGCTCGGGGAAGTTCAGCGGGTCGCGCGCGGTGGGGAAGACGGCATCGACGACGACCATCCCGGCCGCGCGGTGGTCCGGGTGGTTCACCCATTCGTTGTTCACGAACAGCACGGTCGGGTCGTGGGTCATCACCACTTCGGGGCGGAAGGCCCGGATTGCGCGGGTGATCAGCTCGCGCAGCCGCAGGCTCGACTCGACCTGGCCGTCGGGTTCACCCAGAAAGTCCACCTGCGCCACGCCGATCTCGGCTGCGGCGGCGCGCTGCTCTCGTTCGCGGGTCGCGGCGAGGACGGCGGGGTCGGCGGCTGGGTCATCGCTCCCCTTGTCGCCGCGGGTGAGCAGCAGGTAGCGGGCCTCGGCTCCTTCAGAGATCCAGCGCGCCACCGTCCCCGCCGCGCCGAACTCGATGTCGTCCGGATGCGCGGCGACGACCAGGACGCGTTCGGGTGTGGGGAGTCGGTCGGTGGGCATCGGTTCGCCTGGCAGGGTGGCCGTGGGATCGGGCGAATCCTACCAGCCGCCCAGCCGGATCACCCTGTCGCGTGGCCCGGCGAGGGAGGTGTCGGCCCAGGCGAGCACCTCGGCGTCATGACTGAAGAGGACCACCTGCCGGTCGGCACTGACCGCTCGGAGCACGTCGAGCACCTGGCGCTTGCGGTCCGGGTCCGCCTGCGCGGTCACCTCGTCGAGGAGGAGTGGCGCAGTCTCGGCTGTCGTCACCAGGTGCTCCGCCATCGCCACGCGGAGCAGGAGGTAGACCTGCTCCCTGGTCCCCTCCGAGAGGAGCCGCGCGTCGCGCCACTGGCCGGTGCGCGCCTCCTTGACATCGACCGACAGGTCGCGGGGGTTGACCCCGACCTCGTCGTAGGCACCACCGGTGATCGCCGGCAGATGGCGCTCCACCGACGCCTTGAGCACCGGCGCGATGTCGCGGTGCACCCGACGCTCCGCCGCCTGGAGCAGTTCAAGCGTCTGGTCGAGCACCTCTGCCAGCTCGGTGACGCGGGCAAGCTCCGCTGCTGCGGCGGCGGCGCGCTCCTCGGCCTCGGCGACATCGGGCAGCGTGGCCGCGGTCAGTCGAAGCTCGCCGGTGAGGGCATCGACCGCGGCCC
>JBBEBK010000061.1:0-5020 GCA_040882375.1 Chloroflexota bacterium | reverse complement strand
ACCGCCCTCGGGGTAGTCGAGCATCTCCGCCATCTCCCGGTCCGCAACCGCCGCGCCGATAGTCTCCGTGCCGTACCACGGCTCACGCCCCTGCTCGTGGAGCAGCTCGTACAGGGACGGGAAGTTGCCGGCAGCCACGAACACCGAATGCGGGACGGTGGGGGCCAGCCAATGCTCGAAGTACGTCAGCGGCACCCGATCGACGATCAGCAGCCGCCGCAGGTGCGTGGCATGTCCGTCGATGAGCTCGAGCCAGCGCGCGACCTCGCTCGGCGCCTCCTCCCATTCCGCGCTGAGGGTCCGCGCCTCGACGGCATGTCCCTGCCGCCGCAGCTCGTTGCCGAAGCTGACCATCGGCCGCAGCGCAACCCCGATCTTGGCCGACGCGACGAAGGATCCCTTGCCCTGGGAGCGGATGATAAGGCCATCTGTCTGGAGCCTGCGGAGCGCCTGACGGACAGGCGTGCGGCTTGCCTGGAACTCGCGCTGGAGAGCGGCCTCAGACGGAAGCTGGCGTCCCTCGGTCAGCTCGCCGACCTCGATTCGACGGCGCAGCGTCCGCTGAATCAACTCATGGATCGGCAGGGAGGTCGGCGCGAAATCGGAGCGCAATTTTGCTGGTACCTCGTCGCGCAGCATCAACTGAGGATACTTGGGACAACAAGTGCCCACTTGTCACGAAACTGGACCACGGACTCGGTTCCAGGGCCCTGGCATGGTATGAATTGGCCGATGAAGATCGGCGTCACGATGCCGCAGGGGGTCGACCACGAGTTCGCCGGAATGGAGCCCACCGCTGCCTGGCGACGCTCGATCGAGGTCGCCCGACACGCCGAGCAGCTCGGCTTCGAGTCGATCTGGATCTACGACCACTTCCTCACCGATCCGATTCCGCTCGATGAGATCGTCTTCGAGGCATTCACCCAGCTCACCGCCCTCGCCGTCAGTACCGAACGGGTGCGCCTCGGTCACCTGGTGCTGGGCGCGGGCTACCGGAACGCGGCCCTCGTGGCCAAGATGGCCTCCACCCTCGACGTGATCAGCGGCGGCCGGATGGAGCTCGGCCTGGGCGCAGGGTGGAAGGAGGACGAGTACCGGGCCTTCGGCTACGGCTTCCCACCCCTGAAGGAGCGGCTGGCGATCCTCGGCGACACGCTCGAGGTCATCACGCGAATGTTCTCCGGCAGGCACGCGTCATTCGAAGGCGAGCACCGCCAGGTCAACGACGCGATCAACGTGCCGGTCGGCCTGCAGCAGCCCCGCATTCCGATCGTGGTCGGCGGGAACGGACCAAAGGTCACTTTCCGGCTAGCGGCACGCCATGCCGATGAGCTGAACCTCGATGGCCTCTCCCCCGCCGAGGTCGCCACGGCACTCCCGATCATCAGGGAGCGATGCAAGGAGGTCGGCCGGGATCCCACGACCCTGCGGGTGTCGGTGCACCTGTGGGGCGCGGTGGTGGCCGACGGCGGCCCGAAGCGAGCGGAGCGCCTCGCCGCCTACCGGGATCTCGGCGTCACCCGCGTCATCGCCCAGCTGGTCGAGGCAGCGGCTGACCTCGAGGTCATGGACCGCTTCCGCGCGGATGCCGTCGAGGCGGGTGCGGAGCTCTCTTGACGGAGTCTCGTCTCGCGCCCCCCACGGCAGTCGTCCTCGACATGGACGGCACGCTCGTCGACACAGTCCCGACCCGCATCGACGCGTGGCTGCGAACGTTCGCAGATGAAGGGATCCCCGCCGATCGCGCGCTCGTGACCGCGCTCATCGGCTCGGACGGGCGTCAGCTCGCCATCCAGGTCGGCGAGGCCGCCGGCGTGCACATTGACGACCAGCGCTCGGAGCGGATCGATGCTCGCTCCGGTGCCATCTACTCCGAGCTCAACGCCCATCCGCGGGTGCTCCCCGGCGTGACGGCCTTTCTCGACGCGCTGGACGCGGCCAACATCCGCTGGACCATCGGCACCTCGAGCCGCCGCGAGCAGGTCGGTCCGTCGGTCGCGGCGCTCCAACGCTCAACTCCGCCGCTCATCGTCGACGGCACGACGGTCAAGCTCGCGAAGCCGCATCCCGACCTGCTGCTTGCCGCGGCGAGGTTGCTCGACACCGACCCGGCTGCGTGCTGGTGCGTCGGCGACTCGAGGTGGGACATGCTCGCCGCCGCGGCCGCCGGGATGCCCGCTGTCGGCATCACAGCCGGATCGGCCGTGACCGCGGATCAGCTCCACGACGCCGGGGCCAGCCTGGTCCTTCCCAGGCTGGCGGAGCTGATTCCCTACCTGGGCGAGGGCTAGAGCCCATACCAGCTGGTCGCACCGCCGTCGGCCACCACGATCGAACCCGCGAAGTAGGAGCTGGCGTCCGACGCTAGGAAAAGGGCGGCCTCTGCAATCTCGTCCGCGCGTCCGAGCCGCCCGAGCGGCACTGGCTGGATCTGGTTACGCATGCGCGCCTCGGGATCCGGGCCCGATGCGAACCAGCCCTGCAGCAGCGGCGTATCGATCGGCCCCGGGCATAGGCAATTCACGCGCACACCCTGCGGCGCATGGTCGACCGCTAGGGCACGGACGAGGTTGACGAGCCCTCCCTTGGCCGCGCAGTAGGCAGCCGACTGCCGAGCGCCAACCAATCCGAGCTCCGAGGCGATCACCACCATCGATCCGCCGCCAGCCCGCAGGAGCGCCGGGATACCGTACTTGGCCAGGTAGAACGGGCCCGCCAGGTTCGTCTCGATCGTCATTCGCCACATCTCGAGCGATGTCTCCGGCGCTGTCCCGGTTCGCATGACCCGGCCGACGAAACCAAGACGTCGACCCGGCCGAACGCGTCCTCGGCCGCCGCGATCAGCCGTTCAACCGCTGCGGGATCGCTGACATCCGTGGCTACGAACCGCGCCGATCCTCCTGCCCCCTCGATCTCCGACACGACCAATGCGCCAGCCTCGACCCTGCGCCCGGCGGCGACGACGTGTGCGCCCGCTCGCGCAAATCGGAGGCAGATCTCGCGGCCGATTCCCGAGGTGGCCCCGGTCACGACCGCCACCTTCCCGGCGAGGCTGGCTGCGTCGGTCACGATTTCCCCTCCCCGAGCCATTCGATCATCTGGCTCCACAGCGGCGCGTATCCCGACCAGGCCATGAATTCCGGGCTCGCCCAGTGGGGCGATTGGTCCGATGCATACGCCGCCACACGGCCGGCCCCGTGGCTGCCCAGGACCAAGAAGGGATCGCCCCCGCATTCCGCGACGACCGTCGCATCGGGCTTGGCGATGAACCGGTTGTAGCCCAGCACGAACGGCCACTCCTCGTCGAGACCGTCCACGACCGGGTGCGGCGCCATCACTCGTGGATTGGCTCCTGCGGGCAGCTCGATGCGGTCATCGAACCCAAGCATCGAGACGGGCAGCGCATCAGCCAACGCGGTGTTCTGGTACCGCGCCTTCCCCTCGAACCCCGAGAAGGACATGTAGCCACCGACCATCAGGAATCCTCCCCCCTCGTCGATCCAGTCAACGAGCAGTGCCAACCGGTCAGGCGTCCTCAACCCGAGCTCGAACGTGTCCGGATGCAGCAGAAGGGTGTCGGCCGGCAGATCGCTCAGGATCACGACGTCGAAACCTCGGAGCTTCTCGATCGAGTCCGGAAACTCAGTGGTCGCCAGGTGGTTGGGGATGTGCACGACCTCGTGCCCAGAGCCCTCCAGCGCAGCGACGAAGGCCTGCATCCCTTCGGAGTATTTGCCCGTGGTGTACGCCGCGAATCCCTTCATGTGGATCCCGTACGACATCCACGTTTCTCCCGCCAGCAGCACTCTCTTGCCCGCCATCGACTCCCTCGCTACGTTCCGGACGCGTCCGCACAACTAGGATAGCGACGACCGGAACCCACCCGAAACGCACCGAGGAAGCCTGATGACCGACCCGGCCATCCACAACGAAGGGATCCTGATCCACTCCGGGGTCGCCACCTTCTTCGGGCGGGAGCAGCGGAATATCTCCGACCTCCAGGGCATCAAGTGCGCGATCGCCGGCGTCCCCTGGGACGAAGGCACGGCCGGCCGCACCGGTGCGAACTACGGCCCCCGGGCATTCCGCGACGCCTCCAGCTGGACCGATGGCTACGACGCCCAGCGAGACTTCGACCTGTGGAATGTCCTCCCCACCGCCGATGTCGGCGACGTCCTCGTCGTCCCGACCAACTCCCAACGCACCATGGACAACGTCGCGGACCACGTCCGTATGCTCCGACAGAACTTCGTGCTGCCCATCTGCATCGGCGGCAACCACAGCATCACCATCGGCGCGGCCCGTGGCGCCGCGGCGACGGTCGGCGGCAAGATGGGCTACCTCAGCATCGACGCCCACCTGGACATGGCCGAGAGCTGGCTCGGCGAGCCGTACTTCAACGGCTGCCCCACGTTCCGCGCGACCGAGCTCGAGAACGTCGATCCCGCGAACGTCGTCATTTTCGGCGTCCGCGGCTGGCTCAACCCCGTCTCCTCGGTCGAGGCGGCCAAAGCACTCGGAGTCACCTGGTATGGGATGGACAAGATCGAGGAGGTCGGCCTCGAGCGATCCCTCGCCGAGGCCATCGCCATCGCGTCCGACGGTGTCGACGGGCTATACGTCACCTTCGACCTGGACGCCGTCGACCCTGCCTTCGCCCCCGGCGTCGGCGCCCCTGAACCTGGCGGCTTCGCGAGCCGTCAGGCCCTCCAGATCGGCCGCATGCTCGGCGCCGCCGAGCCGATCGCCTTCGACCTCGTCGAGCTGGCCCCGGTCTACGACCCCTCGACCAACTCCGCCCGCCTCGCCTGCGCGATCACTTTCAGCCTGCTATCGGCGATGCACGACCGCCGCTGACGGCACCCGCAATAACAACTTCAGCCCACTTGTAATCTCCTGCTACCCTCTCCAAAGACTCAGATGCCCACCTGGGCCACCGTTCGCGGGGGGACTCAGTGCCCGACTTCGCCACCAACGTCCTCTACTACGGCGACAACCTCGACATCCTGCGTCGCTACCT
>JBBEBK010000060.1:13714-31569 GCA_040882375.1 Chloroflexota bacterium | reverse complement strand
CAGGCCCGTGGCGTCGATGTGCTCGCGCGCGTCCCGCCCAACGTACTCGCCGACCGCGGTGATCCGGCCGTCATCCACCGCGACATCGACGCGTGATGATCCGGCGGCGGTGACCACCGTCCCGCCGGACACGACCAGGTCAGTCACCGGTGCTGACCGGACGGCACATCACGGTGGGCATCGGTCACAGCGGGCAACACGGAGGCTCGGCCACCATCGACAGCGCAAACCGAGAGAGCGCTGCGACCCCGATCCCCAGTGCGAAACCGATCGCCAGGCGGGTCGCTGGCGGCCGCGCTCCAACATCAATCAACGCGCCCGGGGGTTCCCTGTCGCGGAGCAGCGCTACAGCCAGCACGACCGAAGTGACCCCCGACAGCAGCAGCACGCCGAGGACCGCGAGGTTAGTCCGGGAAAACAACCCGTATGCGATCAGCGCGACCAGGCCGTAGAGTCCGAACACGCCGGCGGCTGCACAGGCGATCGCCACCACAAAGCCGAGGACGCGGGCCCAGCGCGCCCGCCCCGAGATGCCCCATCCCGTGACAGCGGCAACCACGGCGAGACCAAGAAGGCCCAACCCTCCGGGTTGTCCCACTCCGAAACTGACAGATGCGAGCGTCCCGGCAACGACCCCCAGCTGCACGACGCTCGCCGCCCGCAGAAGGCTCACGCGTCCCCTTCGGTGATCTCGATCTCCTGCGCGCCCTCCCACAGGACCCGGCGGCCCATCTCGCGCAGCTGCTCCGCCCCACTCACCACGGTGGCGAAGTGGTTGCCGGACAGCTGTCCCAGCTTCGACGAGAACATGCAGGCCCCGTAGGGGAAAAGAATCTCGCACTCCGACAGATCGCCGGTGTAGATCAGCAACTCGCCCGGGGCAGGATGCGAGGTGTGGTTCTCGTAGCCGACCGACACGTCGAGGTCGCCGAACGGGATCCAGGTGCCTTCCCCGCTCCAGCGGCAGTGGATCAGCTGCGAGCGGATCGGCAGCAGTCGCCGGACCGCTTCGACCGTCCGGGGCGCATCGGTCTCCCATCGGGCGGTAAAGTGAAGGCCGCCAACGCGGATCGTCAGGTTCGCCATGTGCGGAGGATAGCAGTGGCAGATCACCGTCCAACCATCTCGACCCACGTCCTCGACCTGGAAGTGGGGACTCCGGCAGCCGGCCTGCCGGTCGCGCTTTTCCGCCTGGAGGAGGATGGTCAGCCAGAGCTGATGGGTGAGCAGGTCACGGATGCCGATGGACGAATCCGGTCACTCCTGCCGGGCGAGCTGCAGGAAGGGGAGTACCAGCTGGTCTTCGACCTGGCCGCCTATGCGGCCACGCTCGATCGCGATACCGACTTC
Organism: Chloroflexota bacterium; assembly: GCA_040882375.1. Lineage (GTDB taxonomy): Bacteria > Chloroflexota > Limnocylindria > QHBO01 > QHBO01 > CF-167. The sequence continues at coordinate 30,219 of JBBEBK010000060.1, read as the reverse complement.
TTCGAGAACATGGCGGTCGGGATTCGCATCGACGACGCCCGGCGCAGCTATCACGTTCCACTGCTCCTTTCACCGTTTGGCCTGACGACCTACCGCGGAACCTGATGGATCTTCCGGCGACCGATGCGCTGAACGCGCTCCCCGTTGACGCGTTCGCCGACGCACTCGCTCCCCTCTTTGAGGGTGCGCCGCAACTCCTGAAGCGTATTGCGGCCGCTCGGCCGTTCGAATCCGATGACGCCCTGCTGGCGGCTGCCCACGATGCGGCAGCCACCGCGCCCGAGGCAGAGCTGGGCGAGCTGCTCGACGCCCACCCGCGAATCGGCGCGGAGGTGGCCGTGATGTCGGCCCTGTCTCGTGAGGAGCAGCAGGGGGATGCGCCGGAGGACGCTTTCGGCGACCCGCCAGGGGTGGCCGAGGACCTGGCCGTCCTCAACGAGATCTACGAGCAGCGCTTCGGCTTCCGCTATGTCGTCTTCGTGGCGGGCAGGCCGAGGTCAGCCATCGTGCCGCTTATGGAGGCCGCGTTGCGAAATGACCGCGAGGCGGAGCTGCGACGCGGGGTCCAGGATGCGATCTACATCGCAGGAGACCGAATGCGTCGACTGCGCGGCGTCGATGAGATCCCGGGAGAGGACGGGCCATGAGCTACGAGATTCGCTACGGCAAGGCCGACGTGAAGGTGTATCGAACCTACGGCGCGCCCCTGCGTGGCGTGACGCCGATTCCGGAGTCGGCGTTCACCGGCCGGTCCAACACGCTGATGGCCGCCGAGCTCGAGGTCGTGGTGCATGGCACCTCGTTCCTGGACGCCTACACCCGCGGTGACAACCGCCTGGTGGTGGCCACCGACACGATGAAGAACTTCATGCACGCCGCGAGCCTCGAGACGAAGGCCGCGACCCTGGAAGGGTGGCTGCACGACGTCGGTAGCGCGTTCCTGGCCACGTACCCGCACATGGAGCGGGTGACCATGCTGGGGCGCGAGCTGCCGTTCCCGGCCGTCACGGTCTCCGCCGAGGACGGTAGCGGGTGGACCACCTCCGACGTTCTCTTCGCTCGCGACCGGAACGACCGTTCCACCGCGTCGCTCCACCTCGAGCGCGACGGGGACACAGTACGGATCACCGGGCACGCCTGCGGCCGGACCGATCTGCAGCTGATCAAGATCACCGGCAGCGCCTTCGCCGACTTCGCCCGCGACGAGCACACCACCCTGCCCGAGCGCCGCGACCGACCCCTCTACATCTGGTGCGATATCGGCTGGCGCTATGCGGATGCCGGCGATGCGCTGGGCACAGACCCTGCGCGCTATGTCGCGGGCGAGCAGGTGGCCGACCTGGCCGGGTCGGTCTTCCACGAGTTCGTCAGCCTCTCGATCCAGCACCTGGTGAACGAGATCGGGGCGCGGATGCTGGAGCGCTGGCCGCAACTGGCGGAGGTCAGCTTCGAGGCGACCAACCGGCTCTGGGATGTCGGCGCGGAGAGCGAGACCGATCCCCGGGTGAAGACCTACGCCGACCCGCGGCCGCCATTCGGGCGCATCGGCCTGGTCATGCGCCGCGACTGATCGGGCTGGAGATTCCCAGCCCCGGCAGATCGATCGCCGGGCAGCGATTCATCACCACCAGCAGGCCGGCAGCGTCCGCTCGCTCGGCCGCCGCTTCGTCCCAGACATCGAGCTGCAGCCAGACGGCCTTCGCGCCGATGGCGATCGCCTCGTCCACGTGGACACCAGCCCGGTGAGAGGCGCGGAAGACGTCGACCACCTCGATCGGGCTGCCGGCAGAGCGCCCGGCGGCCGCGGCGCCTAGGTCGGGTACGGTGGATTGGCCGTGGATCACCGCGGGGCGCGGGTAGATTGGGATCATCTCGTACCCGTGCCGCTGCAACGTGCGCGACACACCATGGCTGGCCCGCCACGGGTCGGGCGAGCAGCCGACCACCGCCCAGATGCGGAACTCGGTCAGGATGCGGCGCGCGACCTCTGGATCGCTCCATCGGGTGGTGACCCCGTTCGTCATCGGTTGCGAGCGAGCTCCTGCAGCGCCGCCTTGATGCGGGCATCCAGCTCGCCAGCCGTGTCGGCGACGGCACCCGCCGCACGCCGCGCCTCGGTGGCCGTGTAGCCGAGCGACTCGAGTGCAGCGACCACGTCAGAGTCCGCCGACGCTCCCCCACCGCCCGCGATCCCCGCGGCGTGAATCTTCTCCTTCAGCTCGAGGATGATCCGCTGCGCCGTCTTGCGACCCACCCCGGTCACCGAGGTGAGCACGTCGAGGTTGTCGGTCACGATGGCGAGCTGCAGCCTGGTGACCGGGTAGGCGCTGGTGATGGCCAGCGCCAGCCGCGGCCCGACGCCACTCACCGTCATGAGCAGCTCGAAGAAGGCGAGCTCCTCCGGGGCGCCAAACCCGAAGAGCGCCTGCTGGTCCTCGCGGACGAGGTGATGGATGAACAGGTGCGCCTCCGAGCCCACCCGCAACCGTGCCAGGAGTGCCGGTCCGGCGACCACCCGGTAGCCGACACCACCGAGTTCGACCAGGACGAACTCCGGTCCGACGTGCGCGACCGGGCCGCGCAGTGAGCCGATCATCGTGCCGCCGCCAGCTGTGCATCCACGGCTCCGCGGTGAGCACAACCGATGGCGACCGCGAGCGCGTCCGTCGCATCGTCGGCGACCGATGCGAGGTGCACGCCGAGCAGGCGCGCCACCATGGTTGCCACCTGGGCCTTGTCCGCAGACCCGTTGCCGCAGACCGACTGCTTCACCTCGTTCGGGGTCGGCTCATCGACCTGGATCCCCGCCTCGGCGGCGACCAGCAGCGCCACCCCGCGGGCCTGCCCGACCGTCATGGCGGTCTGGACATTGCGCTGGAAGAAGAGGCGCTCGACGCCGATGCGAGTCGGTCGATGCTGAGCGACCAGCGCCGCCAGGGCGTCGTGCAGCTGGCGCAAGCGTTCGGCATCGGTATCGCTCGGAGAGGTTCGGACAACGCCGGCATCCAGCAGGCGGAGCTTGCCCCCTTCCAGCGCCACCACGCCGAAGCCGCACGCGGCGGTGCCGGGGTCGATACCGAGCGCAATCACGCGGCTATCGTAGCCGCGCGGGCGCAGAGGACGGGTCGCCGTCAGGCGACGCTCGCCTCCAGTTGCTCCATGAGCGCGTCAGGAATCTCGAAGTTGGCGTAGACGTTCTGCACGTCCTCGAGGTCCTCGAGCCTCTCGACGAAGTCCAGGACCTGCCTGGCCGCCTTCTGGTCGCTGATCTCGACCTTGGTGGTGGGTTCCATCGACAGCTCTGCCGACTCGGCCGGGTATCCGGCCGCCTCCAACGCGGTCCGGACCCGTTCGAGGTCGGCCGGTTCGGTGATCAGCAGGAGCGCCCCGCCCTCCGGGGTTCCGACGTCCGCCGCGCCCGCGTCGATGGCGGCCAGCGTCACCTCGTCCGGATCGCTCCCGCGCAACGGCACGCTGATCAAGCCGCGCTGCTCAAACTGCCACGCGACCGGGGTGAGTGAGCCGCCGATCTTGTTGAAGATGCTGCGCACCTCCGAGGCTGTCCGGTTGCGGTTATCGGTCATGGCCGACACGATCACAGCCACGTTTGCCGGACCGAGCCCCTCGTAGGTGATCTCCTCGTACTGCTCGGCGTCGGCGCCCGACCCGGTGGCGCGTTCGACAGCTCGCTTGATGTTCTCGACGGGCATCGAGTTGGCGCGCGCCTGGTCGATCGCCATGCGCAACCGGTAGTTGCCGTCCACATCTCCCCCACCCTGGCGGGCGGCCGTGATGATCTCGCGGGTCAGCTTCGTGAACAGCGCGCCGCGCTTTGCGTCGTTCACGCCCTTCTGTCGCTTGATCTGCGACCACTTGCTGTGCCCGGACATCGGTCCTCCTTCACTGCGCTGCCCGATAACCGGTGTGACCGATGCTGCTGCCGGCCGGGTCGGTTCGACTGCCTGAGCACCGATTGTAGCAACGGCGCCGCGTCACCCCTACGATGTGGGCATGGTCTCCGTCTTCGATCGAACGGAAAACGCGGGAGTGCTTCGGCACCTTGGCCATGGCCGCGATCCGGATGAGGCCGGCTTCGGCCCGCCACCGCCCGATGTGGACCGCTGGCACCTCGGCGCTCACCCGGACGTCGTGGAGCGTCTCTGGGGCACCCTGAACGGCTCACTGCCCGCCGATGCGCGCTGGCTGGTCTTCGATGGGCCCGCGCTGGTCCACCCGGCCTCAGGCACAATCCTGGCACTTGCCCTCGGAACCTCGTACGCGCTGCGACTGCAGCCAGGCGCTCTGGCCGAGGCGGTCGCGGCGGGAGCCGAGCTCGTCCACACGTATCGATCGGTCGATGTCACGCTGAATCTGCCGCGCGCCTTCGGTCCGGATTGGGCATTCGGCTCATGGAGCGACCGCGAGGCCGACTGGGTGCTGGCGAGCTATCACGCCGCCGACTGATCGGTGCGGCACCGGCTGCAGTCGTGCCGCTCCCTATAATCGAATGACATCGCTCGCTCACCACCGCCCGAGGCGCAATGATCCTCGGGCGACGCCATCACCCGCGCACGAGGAGTTCAGATGAAGCCGACCAGCCCCGACCTGATCCGCAACGTGGCACTCATCTCCCATGGCGGCGCGGGGAAGACGAGCCTGGCCGAGGCGATGCTCTTTGACGCGGGCGCGATCGGTCGTCTGGGTAGCGTGGACGCCGGAACGGCGACGCTCGACTGGGATCCCGACGAGCAGAAGCGCGGACAGACCATCAACCTGGCGATCGGGACGGTCGAAACGGACGGGGCGCGGATCACCATCGTGGACACCCCAGGGTATGCCGACTTCCAGGCCGACGTGGTCGAGGCGTTGGCCGCGGTGGACGCCGTGATCGTGGTGGTGGACGCCTCGGCCGGGGTCGAGGTCGGGACCGAGGAGGTCTGGAGGCTGGCCGATGAGCGCCGCCTGCCGCGATTCGTGTTCATCAACAAGATGGACCGCGAGAACGCCAACTACCGGGCGGTGCTCGACGCGCTGAAGGCGCGCTTCGGCCCGAAGATCGCGCCGGTCTACCTGCCGATCGGGTCGGCAGACTCGTTCCGGGGCTATATCGACGTGATCGAGCAGCACGCCAACGTCTACGAGGGCGGCAAGCCGAAGGAGGTGCCGATCCCCGAGGAGATGCGCGCGGAGGAGGAGGCGCGGCGGGAGGCGCTGGTCGAGGCCGCGGCCGAGGCGAGCGACGAGCTGATGACGCGCTACCTCGACGGCGAGACGCTGAGCGACGCGGAGATCGAGGCGGCCGTCCACAAGGGCACGCGCGAAGGCAGCGTCGTCCCCGTATTCGTTGGCAGCGCGCTGCGCAATATCGGCGTTCGCGAGCTCCTGACCATGATCGTCAAGCACATTCCATCGGTCGCCGAGGTCGGCGCCCGGGTCGCGACCGATGGCAAGCGGATTGAGCCGAACCCGGCGGGTTCGCTGGTGGCACAGGTCTTCAAGACGACGGCCGACCCATTCGTTGGCCGACTCACCTACCTGCGCGTCGTCGCAGGCACCCTGCGCTCGCAGGCGCACCTGTGGAACGCCTCGCGACGGGAGGAAGAGCGCATCGGGAACCTGCTCGGCGTGCTCGGCAAGGAGCAGGTCGTCATGCCGCAGGCGGGGCCTGGCGACATCGTCGCCATCGCCAAGATGACCAGCACCCACACCGGCGACACGCTGGTCTCGGACCGGGGTCAGTCGGTTGAGCTTCCCGGGCTGCGCTTTCCGGCGCCGAGCCTGCAGGTCAGCATCGAGCCGCAGAGCAAGGCGGATCTCGACAAGCTCGGCCAGGCGCTGCAGCGAATGCTGGAGGAAGAGCCGACGGTACGCGTCCACCGTGAGGATGGCACCGGCCAGACGATCCTCACCGCCATGGGCGATTCCCACGTCGACGTCCTGGTGGAACGACTCAAGCGCAAGTTCGGCGCCTCGGTCATCACCGGCAGTCCTCGCGTGCCCTACCGGGAGACGATTCGCAAGGCCGCCAGTATCGACAACCGGTTCAAGCGGCAGACCGGTGGCCACGGTCAGTTCGGCCACGTGGTCATCAACTTCGAGCCGCTCCCCAGTGGGTCGGGCTTTGAGTTCGGTAACAAGATCGTCGGTGGCGTGATCCCCAAGCAGTACATCCCGGCCGTCGAGAAGGGTCTCCGCGATGCCATGATCGAAGGCGTACTGGCCGGGTACCCGGTGGTGGACATGCGCGCCACGCTGGTCGACGGCAGCTACCACACCGTGGACAGCTCGGAGATGGCGTTCAAGGTCGCCGCCAGTCAGGCCCTCAAGCGCGCCTTCCCCGAGGCCGATCCCTCACTCCTCGAGCCGATTCTGGAGGTCGAGGTGATCGTCCCGGACGAGTACATGGGCGACGTGATGGGCCAGATCACCGCCAAGCGCGGACACGTGCTCGGTATGGACTCCGCCGATGGCATGCAGCATCTGCGAGCGCAAGTCCCCCAGGCGGAGATGTTCCACTATGCCACCGAGCTGCGAAGCATCACCCAGGGCCGCGGACGGTTCACCTGGAAGCTGGATCACTACGCGGAGGTTCCGCACAACGTCGCGGAGAAGGTGATCGCCGAGCACGAGGCCGCCGTCGCCGCCGGCGAGAAGCACTGATCGCTACGGAAGCCGTTCCACCACGGCCAGATTGCGTCTGCCGCGCCGCAGGAGCAACCAGCGGCCGTGAAGCAGGTCCCGGGCCGCAGGCGCCGCGGCCGGGTCGCTCACCCGTTCGTTGTTGAGGTAGGCGCCACCCTCCGAGATTGTGCGCCTCGCGGCCGAGCGACTCTCAGACAGGCCGGTGGCCACCAGAAGGTCGACGAACGGCGGCAGATCACCGCGTACCTCGGCGCGCGGCAGCTCAGCCATCGTGGCCTCCAGCGTTGCGCGGTCCACTTCGGTGAGCGCGCCTTGGCCAAAGAGCGCCCGACTGGCGAGAAGGACCCGGTCCGTCTCCACCTCACCGTGCACGAGCGTCGTGAGCTCGGCAGCCAACGCCTGTTGCGCCTCTCGCGCTTCGGGGCGGGCCGCGGTCGCGGCGACCAGCTCCTCGATCTCGGCGCGCGAGCGGAAGCTGAAGACCTTCAGGAGCGCCGCCACGTCGGCGTCGTCGGCGTTCACGAAGTACTGGTAGAAGGCATACGAGCTGGTGAGCTCTGGGTCCAGCCAGAGCGTCCCGCCAGCCGTCTTGCCATGCTTCGTGCCGTCCGCCTTGGTGATCAGCGGCGTCGCCAGCGCATGAACGGTGTCCCCCGTCACCCGTCGGATCAGATCGACCCCGGCGGTCAGATTCCCCCACTGGTCGCTGCCGCCGGTCTGCAGGACGCAGCCGCGGCGGCGGTGCAGCTCCAGGTAGTCGAGCGCCTGGAGCACCTGGTAGCTGAACTCGGTGAAGCTGATCCCGCTGCCACCGAGGCGGGCGCTGACCGACTCCTTGTCGAGCATCCGATTGACGCTGAAGTGCTTGCCGATCTCGCGCAGGAAATCGAGCGTGGAGAGCGGTGCGGTCCAGTCGAGGTTGTTCACGATCCGTGCCGCGTTGGCGCCGTCGAATGCCAGGTAGCGCTCCACCTGACCGCGAATCCGCTCCACCCAGTCGCCGACCACCTCGGCCTCGTTCAGGTTGCGCTCGGCACTCCTCCCGCTCGGGTCGCCGATCAGGCCGGTGGCGCCGCCGACCACGGCGATGGGATGGTGCCCGCCGAGCTGCAGCCGGCGCATCGTGACCAGCTGAACCAGATTGCCGAAATGCAGGCTCTCAGCCGTCGGGTCGAAGCCGCAATAGAAGCTGATCGGGTCTCCGGCGAGGACGGCGCGCAGGCTATCGGGGTCTGTGCTGTGGGCGACCAGGCCTCGCCAGTCGAGTTCGCCGAAGAGGTCAGGGGTCATGGGGCGTGAGTATAGGACCGTGGCCGAGCGTGCTACAGTCGGTCCCCGATGAGTCGACGCAATCCGGCGCACCGCGGCGCTCGCCATGCCGGCGCTCGCCCTTCACGCCGCTCGAACCCGCGCCCCCACGGCAGCGTCGCCGCCCTGCCGGCGATCGTGCTCGGCGGTTTCGCGGTGCTGGCGGTTGGCCTGTTCATCGGTCTGATGGGAGTCTTCGCGTCATACACCGCCGGCCTCCCCGATCCGGGTGATCTCGAGGACTTCGAGCTGAGCGAGGGCTCGCGCGTCCTGTCCGCCGATGGCGTCGAGCTCGCCAGCTTTGCCGCCGAGCAGCGTCGGGTAATCCCCTTCGATGAGATTCCGCAGGTGATGATCGACGCCCAGGTTGCCGCGGAGGACCGCACCTTCTGGACCAACCCGTGCATCGATTTCCGCGGCATCCTGCGCGCCGCACTTCAGAACTTCTCCGCTGAGGAGACGGTATCGGGCGCTTCCACGATCTGCCAGCAGCTCGTCCGTATCCGCCTCTTCGACGCCTCCCTCCTGACCGATTCCGGCCGCGTCTGGGAGCGGAAGATCAAGGAGGCACTGCTCGCCCTGCAGGTCGGCGATCGGTTCCCGGGGCTCGAGGGCAAGCAAAAGTTGTTGGAGATGTACCTCAACCAGGTCTACTACGGCAACAACTCCTACGGCATCTGGGCGGCGGCTAACCGGTACTTCGGCAAGGACATCACCTCGAGCGCAGCGGATGACCAGCTGTCGATCGGCGAGGCGGCGCTGCTGGCCGGCCTCGTGCGCGCGCCGTCGGCCCTCGACCCGACCCAGTCGGCCTTCCGAGGGCGCGATGCGGCCGGCAACCCGGTCCTGGTTGTCACTCGCAGCGCGCGCGCCCTGATGGTGCAGGGTTTCGTGCTGGACGGCATGGTGGCGACCGGGGCGATCAGCCAGGCCGAACGTGACGCTGCCGCCGCAGAACGGATCGAGCTGGCGCTGCCACGAAACCTGGATTACCGCGCCCCCCATTTCGTGTACGCCGTCCGACGTGCCGCGGCCGAGCTGCTCGGCAGCGAGGATCTGCTGGACCGCGGTGGCCTGGTGATCCGCACCACGCTCGATCACGAGGGCTACCAGGTCTCGGCCGAGAAGTGGGCCGGCGTGGCCTACGACCTCGACCGCCTGACCGATGACGAGCTCCTCGCCAAGTACGGCGAAGGTGCGATGGAATGGCTCCGGCGGCTGCAGGGACGCAACATCAACAACGACGCCCTGGTCACCATCAACTACCGCACCGGTGAGGTGCTCGCCTACGTCGGATCGGCGAACTTCTATGGAGAGGCGACCCCGGAGCACCAGCCGCAGTTCGACGTCGTGGGCCAGGCCTTCCGACAGTCGGGTTCTGCCTTCAAGCCGATCACCTATGCCACCGGCTTCGAGCGCGGCGTCATCACCCCGGCGACGATGTTGATGGACGTCAAGGGCGAGATCGTGGACGGCTACTCGGTCCCCAATGCCGATGGTGGCGAGCGCGGACCGATCCGCCTGCGTGATGCACTGAAGTACTCGCTCAACATCCCCGCCGCGAAGGCGCAGCAGTTGATCGGAACCCAGAACGTCGTCGACCAGGCCGAGCGGCTGGGCTTGCAGTGGGACCCGCTGCAGGAGGATGAAGTTGCCGTCCCGTCACTCACGCTGGGGACGATCGGCGTGCACATGCTCGACCTCGCCGGCGCGTACGGTGCCCTCGCCAATGGCGGCCTGCTGGCCGAGCCCTACCTGATCACCACGATCGCCGACCGGGATGGCAACCTGATCTACGATCGTGCCGCCGACGGTGCGCAGCCCGAGCGGGTCCTCGGCGAGCCCGCGGCCTACCTCGTCACCGACATCCTGGCCGATAACACCGATCCATCCCAGAACGTCTGGTGGGGCGGTCGGTTCGCCCTGCGCACCGACGCCGGGCGCCGGCCGGCGACCCTCAAGACCGGCACCACCAACGACTTCCGCGATCTCCAGGCATTCGGCTACCTGGCGCCCGATCCGGATCCGACGGTGGCCGATGGCGCGATCGTCACCGGCGTGTGGGTCGGCAACAGCGACTTCACACCGATCTCGGCCGTCTTCGCCGGTGACGGTCCGACCTTCATCTGGCACGCCTACATGACCGAGGTGGCTGCGCTCAACGAGATGCCGCTGCGCGACTTCCCGCGCCCCGCGGGCGTGGTCGAGGCGTCGGTGGACGTGATGAGCGGCCTGCTCCCGGGCGACGACACCGTGAACACGCTGACCGAGGTTTTCGCCGAGGGCCGAGCCCCATCGCAGCGCGACTCGCTGCACCGGCTGCTGCGGGTCGAGGCGGAGACCGGCAAGATCTGGCAGGAGGGCTGCGGCGACTTCGCGACCGCGACTCCCGCTGCCACGGCGAGCCCGGATCCGGGTGCCACGCCCCCGCCGCCAATCCCCGACGAGCGGGTCTACCTCCAGCTCAGCGGCTGGGAGGGTGGCCACCCAACGTGGGAGGCGGCCAACCTCGCGTGGCTGGAGCGCTTCATCGGCAACGAGTCGACCCTGCGCCGCTCCCCCGCCCCGCCGCTCGACGCCCCGTTGGCGCCGACCGAGGAGTGCACCCCGGGGGAGGTCCCGACCTCCACGCCGACGCCGAGCCCCTCCCCGACGCCGAGCCCCTCCCCGACGCCGTCCCCCTCCCCGACGCCGAGCCCAACACCTTCTGACGCGCCGTCGCCCTCCCCGGCCTGATACCCGCTGCCCGGGGCGCCCCTAGAATTCGGCGACCGTCGCCCCATCGCCGCCTTCCTCGCGCCGACCCGGGCGCGTGCCGCGGACCCGGGGGTGCTCGGCCAGTAGCTCGCGGACCGAGCGCCGCAGCGCCCCGGTTCCCGCGCCGTGCACGATGACCGCCTCGTCGAGCCCGGCCAGCAAAGCTTCGTCGAGGTAGGCGGACAGTTGTTCGAGCGCGGCCTCAACGCGCTCGCCCCGAAGGTCGAGCCGGGGAGAGATGCGGCTGGCAGCGCGCTGGCGCAGTGCCGCCGCTTCCTCGTCAGGCGGCGTCGGTCCGGGGGCCGGCTCCGCAACGACCTCGACATCATCGCCGGGTACGACCAGGCGCGCCCCGTCGGTCTCGAGCGTCACGCGGCCGGTCCGCCCGCTGACCTCGACGATCCGTCCGTCGGTGCCAAGGGTGCGGCTGCGGCCCCACAGTCCGACGCGCGGCTGTTCAGCCCCCGGATGTGCATCAGACTCGTCGGCCGCCGGAGCCACCGAGGCAGCCTCGGCGCGGACCCGCGCCACCCCGGAGGCAATGTGCTCGAGTGCCGCGGCAGCGTTGGGAGCAGGACCCCGAGCGGGACGCAGGTTGCGCTGGCGCGTGAGTTCGCGCCGAACGTCGGCGACTTCGCGTTCCGCCCGGGCGAGGAGCTCGTCGGCAGCGCGCCGGGCATCGGTCAGGATCTCGGCTGCTTCCCGGCGTGCGCGCGCCACTCCGGTCTTTGCGAGCTCGCGATCTTGGCTGGCCGATCGGCGTTCCGCCTGCGCTTCCTCGAGCTCGGCTGATCGCTCGACCCCGGCCCGTGCGATGGCGGCCAGGGTCTCCTCCATCGAGACGTGGCTCGCGGTGAGTCGCGATCGCGCGTCGCTGAGAATGTCGGCCGGCAGCCCGAGCCGCTCGGCGATGGCAAACGCCTGCGACTTGCCAGGGAGCCCGATCTCCAGCCGATACGTCGGCCGCAGCGTGGCCACATCGAAGGCGACCGCCGCATTCGTCACCAGCTCGTGCTGCGTGGCGAAGACCTTCAGCTCTGCATAATGGGTCGTGGCGGCCACCGTCGCACCAGCGGCAAGCAGACGCTCCACGATCGCCATCGCCAGTGCCGATCCCTCGGTCGGGTCGGTCCCGGCACCGATCTCGTCGAGCAGTACCAGGCTCTGCGGACCGGCGGCGTCGACGAAGCGGACCACGTTGCGCAGGTGGCTGGAGAAAGTCGACAGCGACTGGGCGATGCTCTGCTCGTCACCGATGTCGGCCATGACGCGGCTGAAGACCGGCATGCGCGCCCCTTCGGCGGCCGGCACGCGCAGTCCGGCCTGGTGCATCAGCGCCAGGAGGCCAAGCGTCTTGAGCGCGACCGTCTTTCCGCCGGTGTTCGGCCCGGTCACGATCAGCGCCCGGTAGCCGAATCGCTCGCCGATGCGCAGGTCGATCGGCACGGCCGAGGGTCCCAGCAGCGGGTGTCGCGCCGAGAGGAGTTCCGTTCCGTCGCGGGCTGGCTCGGGGTGAACGCCATCCTGCTGCAGCCCGAGGCGGGCGCGGGCCATCCACAGGTCGGCGCGGGCCAGCGCTTCGAGCGACCCGGAGAGCGATTCGGCTCGCGCCTCGACCGCGCGCGAAAGCACATCGAGGATGCGCTCCTCCTCTCGTTGCGCGTCGAGCGTCGCCTGCGTCCAGGTGTTGTTCAGCTCGACGACCGTGAGCGGCTCCACGAAGAGGGTCGCCCCCGACGCACTCTGGTCGTGGACGATCCCCTTGAGCTTCCCCTTCGCATCGGCACGCACCGGGATGACGTAGCGCCCGGCCCGCATGGTGACGATCGGTTCACCGATCACACCGGCGAACTCGGCGGAATGGAGCATCGAGTTGAGACGCTCACGAACGCGGTCCTGCGCGGTGCGCAGCTTTTTGCGGAACGCGGCCAGCGCCGACGAGGCCGAGTCGAGGATCTCGCCCGCGTCGTCGATGCTGCGCTCGATCTGCGCCCGCAGCTGCGGAGCATCGTCGAGGTCCTCGCGGACGGCGGCCAGGTGGGGACCCTTCCACCCAGCGAGGCGCTCGGCGAGCACGCCGCTGGCCCGCAGTGTCTCGGAGATGTCGAGCAGCTCCTGCGAGGCGAGCCTCCCGCCCCGCGACGCTCGCTGGAGCGCCGGACGCACGTCGCGAGCTCCGCCGATGCCCGCCTGCGCCTGCTCGGCGAGCAGCCGTGTCGCCTCGTCGGTCTGCGCACCGAGGAGACCCACGTGCGCTGCGTCGGCGACCGGGAGCGCGGCTTCGGCGAGTTCGCGGGACGGCGCGAAGGCGGTGAGATCGGCCAGCTGGGCGGTGATGGCTGCCCATTCCAGCGCCCGCAAGGTGCCCGAGTCAGCGGCGACGCCGGGAGCCGGGTCAGCGGCGGGAGCGATGTCGGTCATCGGCGATCAGAAAGCGAAGCGGGCGATCGGTCCAGGCGCCGGCGGTCGTCATCCCGACTCGCGGCGTGCGCTCGATGCGGGTTGGCTGCGTGCCGGTCGCCAGTCGCACGGGGCCGGTCAGCAGGTCGGCCCCATCGTGGCGACGGTCCAGGTGAAATGCCGCGGCCAGGTTGCCGGGTCCAGAGGCGAGTCGGTGGGACGGGACGTCGCCACGGCGTTGTCGCGCCAGTTCCTCGCCCTCGATGATCTCCGCCGCGCGGATGAGCACCGCCTCGGGCTTGCGCCCGGGACCGGTCACCACGTTGAGGCAGTGGTGCATGCCGTAGATCAGGTAGACGTATAGGTGACCGGGCGGCCCGAATATCGCCGCGTTGCGGGGCGTCACGCCGCCGGCGGCATGCGAGGCGAGATCCTCGGGCCCCAGGTACGCTTCGACCTCGACGATCCGGCCAACGATCGGTCCGTTCCGATGATCGTGCACCAGGAGCATGCCGAGCAGGTCCGGCGCCACCGCGAGCGCGGATCGGTCGAACCAGCCGCGGTCCGCGACCAGGGTGTGGCTGACCGTCGGCCCGGCCACCGGGGCCGTGGCCGTCGCGCTCACGGCACGATCAGGAGGTCGGCGATCCCTTCAGGCACGAACGGACGAGCCAGCGCCCCGAAGGTGGGGATCAGGGTCTCGCGGAAGAAGTCAACCAGGATCGATCCGTCCATCGCCCGGTAGAAGCCGGTCAGCGGGCCTGCCGACTCGACCACCGCGTCGGGCGCGACCCGGAAGAAGCTGTCCATCACCACCAGGGTGAACACGATCGAGAGCGCGGCGAACAACAGGCCAAGCACCGCCCCGCCGATCTCGTCGAGCTGGCGAGCGATGGGGAGGCGGGTGCGGTGATAGAAGGCGCGCACCGCGAACCAGCCGCCGACGACGAGGCCGATGAAGAGGACCAGGTATAAAAGCTGCTCTCGCAGCTCAGGTGTAAATGCCTGCCAGGCGCCGAGCAGATCGAAGATCGGTCCATGCAACTGGCTCGCCACGATGAAGGCCACGATCACCACGACGCCGTTGAGGGCGTAGCGGATCATCCCCTGGGTGAAGCCGGCGAACACGCCCAGCGCAAGGCTCGTCACGATGAACAGGTCGATCGGACCGAGCTGGGTGAGAACGTCCACCGATACCTCCTTGCGCCGTCAGTCGGGCAGTCCCGGATGCCGCGAAGCCTAGCAGTCGAACCGCGCAGCGAACAGGGCGATCAGCGGATCTCTGCTCGCAGGTGGTGTTTCAATGCGCCGCGGACTCGATCCAGCGATCGTTCAACGCCGCGCTCGTCATCGGCCGACTCGGGCTGGAACCGCAGGGCGATCGCGTACGAGACCCGCCCCGTACCGATCTGCGGCCCGCGGTATTCGTCGAAGAGGCGCGCCGATGCCAGCGTCGCGCCGGCACTGCTGCGCACGATGCGCAGCAGGTCCCCGACCCCTGTCGATTCATCCAGGATCACCGCAAGGTCGCGATCGATCGGCTGCGTGGCCGGGACCGACGTTGCTCGCACGTGGCCGGGCGCGAGCTTGAGCAGTGCCGGCAGGCTGAGCACCGCGACCAGCGGACGGCCGGGCAGATCCCACGCCTCGGCGATCGCCGGATGGATCTCGCCGAGCAGCCCGTAGCCGCGACCCGCGTCGTCCACCAGCTCCGCGGTTCGGCCGGGGTGCAGGTGGGGCGGCGCGTCCTCGGTCTGGGGGCGGTAGACGGCCATTGGGGCTCCCAGTGCAAGGTGGAGACTCTCCACGATGGCCTTGAGGTCGGCCACCTCGGCGTCACCGGCATCGCCTCCCGGGCTCCGAGGCCACCGGGGCCCGATCATCGCAATGCCCACGGCCCAGGCTTCGTGGCGCCCCGTACCGGCGCTCTCGGCGTCGGGGTCCCCGCCCAACCCCATCGTGTACGTCTTGCCGACCTCGAAGAGCCACGCGTCGCTGCATCGCTGCCGCACGTTCTCGGCGAGGGCGGCCAGGAGTGACGGGACGAGGCTTGGTCGCATGATGCTGTGCTGCTCGGCGAGAGGGTTGGCCACGCGGACCAGCGTGGGATCATCTTCATTCATCCCGCACCGCGCCAGGTCGGCGGGCCCGATGAGGGCGTGGGTCACCACCTCGTCAAGGCCCAGGCCGGCAAGGATGCGGCGCGTTTGGTGCCGCGCCTCGCTCGGATCGCCACGGAACGGCGGCAGCACGGCCACCGGAAGTCGGCCCTCGATCCGGCCGTACCCGTAACTGCGGGCGATCTCCTCTGCCACGTCCTCCGGGGCGATGACGTCCAGGCGGTGCGACGGGACCGATACCCGCAGCTCGTCCGATCCGTCCGTCTCCACCGCGAACTCGAGTGGCGCGAGCAGCTCGCCGACCGCATCGGCGGTGAGCGGAATCCCCAGCAGTCGGTCGGTGCGCGCAACCGACACGCTCACAATCCTCGGTGGGCGATCCTGTGGGTCGTTGTCCGCGATTCCGGTGGCGACCCGCGCCCCGGTGAGCTCCGCCATCAGCCCGGCCGCCCGATCGAGCGCCAGGCGCGGAAGATCGTGGCTGATCCCCTTCTCGTGTCGCATGCTCGCCTCGGAACGCAGGCCGAGGCGCCGGGCGGCGTTGCGGATCGTCGGCCCGTGGAAGATCGCAGATTCGAGGATGACCAGGTCGGTCTCGGCGCCGACCTCGGTGGAGGCGCCGCCCATGATGCCGGCCAGTCCGATCGGTCGCTCCGCATCCGCTATGACCAGCATCCGCGCATCCAGGGTTCGGGTCTGATGATCGATCGTCTCCAGCTCCTCGCCGTCTCGCGCGCGCCGGACCACGATGCGGCCCCCGGGAATGGCGGCGGCGTCATACGCGTGCATGGGCTGGCCGAGCTCGTGCATCACGTAATTGGTGACGTCGACAACCGCCGAGATGGGCCGGATCCCCGCGGCCAGCAGCCGCTGTTGCACCCATCCGGGTGACGGCCCGTTATTGATCTCCACGAAGACGCGCGCGCCGAAGCGCGGGCAGCCCTCGGCATCCTCGATGACGACACTCACCCGTTCGTCGACGGCGAGCGACGCGTCTTCACTGAGGTGGATCTCCGGCAATCGGAGGGGGGATCCGGTGATCGCCGCGATCTCGCGCGCCAGCCCGACCATCGAGAGGGCGTCCCCACGGTTCGGCTTGACGTCCACGTCGAGCACGACATCGCCCAGAATGCCTCGCAGATCGGCGCCGATCGGCAACTCCTCGCTGGAGCCGAGGATGTGGATCCCCTCGGCGTCGTCACCAAGGCCGAGCTCGGCGGAACTGCACAGCATCCCCTGCGACTCGACGCCGCGGATCTTGCTGCGCTCGATGCGTCG
>JBBEBK010000060.1:0-13614 GCA_040882375.1 Chloroflexota bacterium | reverse complement strand
GCCTGCGGGGAGAGGTCGAAGCTGACGTAGTCGCGCAGCCAGGTGAGGGGGACCCGCATCTGCCTACCTCCCCGCCGAGAACTGCGAGAGGAAACGCAGGTCGCCGCCCATCAGCAGTCGCAGGTCGCGGATGCCGTGGCGCAGCAGCGTGATCCGATCAAGTCCCATGCCAAAGGCGTAGCCCTGGTACACATCGGGGTCGATCCCGCCGGCGCGCAGGACGACCGGATGCACCATGCCGGCGCCGAGGATCGTCATCCACCCCGTACGGCCGCAGGCCGGGCAGCCGTCCCCGCCACAGACCAGGCAGGCGACATCGAAGGCGACGCTCGGCTCGGTGAACGGGTAGTAGCCCGGCCGGAAGCGCGTCTGCGTGCCTTCCCCGTAGAGGGCCCGGGCGAACTCCTCGAGCATGCCCTTCAGGTCAGCCAGGCTGGTGTCGTGGTCAACAACCAGCCCCTCGACCTGGAAGAACTCGAAGTTGCGGCTGGCGTCGACCGCCTCGTACCGATAGCAGCGCCCGGGTGTAACGACGCGGATCGGAGGCTGCAGGGCCCGCATGGCGCGAATCTGCACCGGGCTGGTGTGGGTGCGCAGGATCGTGCCGTCCTCGGCGGGCCGAGGCGGATCGCTCCCCGGCTCGGCCACGTAGAACGTGTCCCACAGATCGCGCGACGGGTGGTCGGGCGGGATGTTGAGCGCCTCGAAGTTCATCGCGTCTGTCTCGATCTCCGGTCCCTCGAAGACTTCGAATCCGAAGGCATGGAAGATCTCGCGCAGGTCGCGCTCGACGGTCATGAGGGGGTGCAGATGCCCGATCCGACTCGGACGGCCCGGGGCAGTCATGTCGAGGCGCTCGGCCGCGAGTCTGGAGGCAAGGGCTGCACCCTGGAGCGCCGCGAGGCGAGCGTGAATGCTGCCTTCGACCTCGGAGCGGACGTCGTTGGCGAGCTGGCCAAGCGCGGGACGCTCTGCGCCTGGCACCGCACCGAGGTCGCGCAACAGGACGGTCAGTTCCCCCGAGCGCCCGAGTAGCGCTGTGCGCAGCTGATCCACCGCGGTCGCGTCGGGCGCGGCGGCCAGCCGAGCAGCCGCCGTGACGCGAAGTTGCTGCAATCGATCGTGCAAGTCGTTCATCTCGCTCATCGGTCCAGTGCAGATGATCG
The DNA here is from genome assembly GCA_040882375.1 of Chloroflexota bacterium. Taxonomy (GTDB): domain Bacteria; phylum Chloroflexota; class Limnocylindria; order QHBO01; family QHBO01; genus CF-167. Next base: position 12,448 of record JBBEBK010000060.1, on the reverse strand, counting down.
GGGAAAACAAACGACCCCGCTCCCGTTTTGCGGAGCAGGGCCGAGGGAGCCGGCATCGGCGATACCGGCTAGGCGGTAAACGACCCCTTGGACATCTCGACGACCTTGGCAAAGGCGCCACCATCGCGGATCGCCAGGTCGGCAAGCATTCGCCGATCAAGCTCAATCCCCGCCGCCTTCAGGCCGGCGATGAAGCGGCCGTACGGCATGCCGTGGCTGCGCGCGGCGGCGTTGATGCGCTCGATCCAGAGGCGGCGCATGTCGCGCTTTCGGTCGCGACGGTCGCGATACGCGTAGACCAGGGCGTGGAAGAGCGCCTCACGCGCCGGGCGGATCAGCTTCGAGCGGGTCCCCCTGCGGCCTTCCGCCTGCGCCAAGAGGCGCTTGTGGCGCCGGTGTGCGGGTACTCCGCGCTTTACTCGTGGCATTGGTCGCCTCTACTCGTAGGGAAGCAGGCGCGCGAGCTGCTTTGCGTGCACGTTGGGGACGAGTGCCTTGCCGGCGTAGCGGCGGGTACGGCTGCTCGACTTGATCTCGAGGTGATGGCCGCTCCCCGCCTTCGGTCGGACCCATTTGCCCGAGCCGGTCTTCTTAAAGCGCTTCGCCGTTCCCTTGTGAGTCTTCATCTTTGGCATCTGGGGTCTGCTCCGTTGGTTCCGGCTCGGCCGTTGCGATGACGGTCTTGCCCTTGGCGGCGAGCACATCGCCGATCGTCTCGCCGTCCGGTGCCTCCGGAGCGGAGGCTCCATCGGTCTGCTCGGCCGTCTCGGTCTTCTTCTCGACCCGCTTCTCGTGCGGGCCCATCACGATGTACATGTTGCGGCCCTCGAGGAGCGGTGGCCGCTCCACGACGCCGTGCTCGACGAGCATCTCCGCCGCTCGGTCGAGAAGGTCGCGCCCCAGGTTGGCGTGGCTCATCTCGCGTCCCCGGAACTGGACCGTGACCTTTACTCGGTCGCCGTCCTCCAGGAACTCTCCCGCTCGCCGTGTCTTTGTCCGCAGATCGTTGACATCGATCTTGACCCGCAGCCGGATCTCCTTGAATGTCGTCGACTTCTGCCGGCGTTTTGCCTCGCGCTCCTTCTTCTGGAGCTCGTACTTGTACTGCCCATAGTTGAGGATCTTGCAGACCGGGGGGACCGCCGTGGGTGCGATCTCGACGAGATCGAGCCCCTTGTCCTGGGCCAGGGCAAGCGCCTGGGAGGTCTCCAGAACGCCGAGCTGTTGTCCCTCATCGTCGATGACCCGAACCTCACGGTTTCGGATCATCTCGTTGATTCGGAGGTCCTTCGCTATGGGTGCTGCCGCTCCTTCAACAAACGAGCCACCGTCCGCTATGGACGCGTGGCCTCAAGAATGATGCGCAAACGCCCGTGGACTATACACCGCGCTCGAATGGACGGTCAACGGCGTCAGGTGTCCTCACGCGGAATAGTCGTAGAAGATCGCCACTTGCCGTCCATCCGGATCTGCCACGCGGAATGAGCGACTCCCCTCCCATCGGTCTCCCGATGGCGGCCCGATCAGGGCGAAGCCGCGCAGCGTCAGGTCCTGCGCCCACGCATCCACTTCAGCCGCCGTGTCAACCCGGAACCCGATCTGCATCCCATCGCGCGCGGCGCGCGCGGCGCGGCGAAAGCTCAGCTCGAAACCGCCGAGTTCGAGGTCCACTCCCGCCTCATCGCTCGCCCGGCGTCGGAAGCCAAATGCCGATTGATAGAAGTCGGCCGCTCGGCTTGGGTCAGTGGAGGCGAGGGCAAGCTGGCCCACGCCACGCATCTTCCTCAGGACTCGCCTTCCGCGTACGGCCACAGCTCACGAGCGGCCACGCGGCCCGCAAGCCTGGTCACGAACTCGTCCAGCGGGACGCCCTGCGCCGATTGGCCGGTGCGGAGCCGAGGACTCACCGCGCGGGCGTCCTGGTCACGGTCACCGACGACCAGCATCACCGGGATCTTCTGCTCCTGCGCGTCGCGCAGCTTTGCCTGCATCCGCTCTGAGCGGTCATCCACTTCCGCGCGCAGGCCGGCGGCGGTCAGCGCGGCCCGCACCTCCCGTGCGTAGTCCACGTGCCGATCGGCGATCGGAATGACCATGGCCTGCACCGGGGCGAGCCACGCCGGGAAGGCGCCCGACCAGTGCTCGGTGATGATCCCGACGAAGCGTTCGAAGGTCCCGTAGATGGCGTAGTGGATGACGACCGGCCGAGCGGTCCCTCCGTCTGCCGTTCGGTAGTCCATGTCGAAACGCTGTGGGAGTTGGTAGTCCACCTGGATGGTGGCCATCTGCCACTCCCGTCCGATGGCGTCGTCGATGAAGACATCGATCTTCGGCGCGTAGAAGGCTCCGCCGCCGGGGTCCATCTCGTAGGCGATCCCCGCGCCGGCCAGGGCCTCGGCGAGCTTGCCCTCCGCCATCTCCCAGAAGTCATCGGTTCCCAGCCGCTTCTCGGGACGCGTCGCCAGCTTGAAACGTGGCTCGAAACCGAACGGCTGGTACTGCCGCTTCACGAGTGACAGTGCGAGGTTCACCTCGTCGATCACCTGGTCGTCACGGCAGATCACGTGGCTGTCGTCCTGGACCATCTGGCGGACGCGGAACATGCCGGCCAGCGCCCCGCTTCGCTCGTTGCGGAAGAGCCAGGAGTAATCGGCCAGGCGCATGGGGAGATCGCGGTACGAGCGGAGCTGGGTCTTGTAGATGAGCATCGATTCGGGACAGTTCATCGGCTTCAGGCCGGCGGTATGGTCCCCGTCGGACAGGACGAACATGTTGTCCTGGTACAGGTCCCAGTGGCCCGACGTCTCCCACAGCTCCTTGCGGACCACGCCGGGAGTTCGTACCTCGGAGAAGCCCCCTTCGAGTCTGACCTCGCGGGACCAGTCTTCCAGCGCACGCCACAGCGCCATGCCGCGCGGGTGCCAGAAGGGGGCGGCCGGCGACTCGGGGTGAAAGGTGAACAGGTCGAGCTCGCGTCCCAGGCGGCGGTGGTCGCGCTTCTTGGCTTCCTCGAGGCGCCACAGGTAACCGTCGAGCTCTGCCTGCGTCTCCCAGACCGTGCCGTAGATCCGCTGCAGCATCGGACGCTTCTCGTCCCCGCGCCAGTACGCGCCGGCGGTGTGCAGCAGCTTGAACGGGCCAAGGTGGCCGGTCGTGTCGAGGTGCGGGCCACGGCACAGGTCGCTGAACTCCCCGTGGCGGTAGAAGCTGACGATGGCCGCCTGCTCCTCGGACAGCTCGGAGATGATCTCCACCTTGTAGTCCTGTCCCTCGGCGCCCACCTTGCTGAGTGCGTCGGCGCGGTCGAGCTCGCTCCGCTCGAACGACAGGTCGGCCGCGACCTGCCGCCGCATCCCAGCCTCGATCGCCTCGAGGTCGTCGGGGGTCAGGGCGCGCGGGAGGTCGAAGTCGTAGTAGAACCCGTCCTTGATTGCGGGACCGATGCCCAACTTGGCCCGCGGGAAGAGCTCGAGGACGGCTGCCGCCATGATGTGCGAGGCGGAGTGGCGCATCGTGTCAAGAGTGTCGTGGGCACCGGCATCGAGCATCTCGGCCGCCGCCGATCTGACCTCGTCCCCGTCCATTGCCATTGCTCGAGCTCCCCAGTGTCTGTGCGCCGGTGAAGGGTAGCGCATCGGCCGGCCGCAACTCGGTCGCGGGCTAGACCGCCTTGAAGGCCTCGAACGGCTGCCGGCAGTCAGCACAGTGGTAGATGGCGCGGCACAGGGTCGGCCCGAACGGATTCTCGAGCGTCGTATTGCGCGAGGCGCAGTACGGGCAGGTCGTCACCGGCAGGACGGTTAACAGGTTGGTGCCGGCGAACGTCGAGCCGGCAGGCGGCGGCGGGGCGAAGCCACCCTGGCGAAGCCCCTCGCGACCGGCGGGCGTGATCCGGTCCGAGGTCCAGGGTTCGGCGAAGCTGAGCTCGACGATCACTTCGTCGGCGACGCCCAGTTCGCGGAGCCGGTCCCCCACCTGCTCCCGCATCACCTCGACAGCCGGGCAGCCGACGAAGGTCGGCAGCAGCTCCACGGTCAGACGCACCTCGCCGCCCGGGCCGCCGCCAAACGCAAAGCCGCGCACCACGCCCAGGTCGACCAGGCTGATCGTCGGAATCTCCGGGTCGGGCACCTCGGCGATCGCCGCCCAGACGGCGGCATCGCGGGCGGCGGCGTCAGCGGCACGGATGGGCGCGCCGCGGACTACCACGACGCACCCGCTTCAGAGGCGGCGACCATGGTGAACTCGCCGTGCAGCCAGGCGAAGTCGATGCCGTGCAGGCGTCGACCGTCCGGTGCCGGGGCCGGGGCCGCCGGCATCGGCGGCAGGCCGAGTTCGGCGAAGCGCGGGACGACCCGATCCAGCCAGCGCTTGCGCAGCGTCTCGAGGCGGTCAGGCATGATCCCGCCGGCCACCAGGGCCTCCTCACCGTCGAGCGGGGCGAAGACCGCCTGGGCATCGGTCCACAGATCGCGGAGCGCTCCGATCAAGCGATCCCGGGATTCGGGACCGCCCTCGGTTAGCCGGCGCAGCCACAGGTCGAAGTGCAGCAGGTGGTAGGTCTCCTCGCGCCGCATCTTCGTGACCAGCTGCGCCAGCGGTTGATAGGACGAGCCCGCCAGCGACTCGAGTCGCACCGCGTCCGCGGTCTCGTACAGGTAGCGACGCGCGATGCTGAAGGCCCAATCGGTGCGCGGATGATTCATCAACGCCGCATGCCGGTATGCCCCTGGGGCTCGACCGAAGGCGATCTCGTCGGCATCTTCGCCACTGAGCGAGGCGAGCAGCTCGTAGAGCGCCTTGGCGTGCCCGATCTCGTCCTGGCTGACTGAGCTCATGGCGACGTCCTCCTCGAGAATCGGCGCGATGCCGGTCCACTCGGAATCCCAGAAACCGAGCACGAACTCGTCGTCGGCCATGGCGAGCAGCAATTCGGCGAGCGCGGCCTGCGAGGCGGCATCCTGGACGGTCACTCGCCCAGCTCCTCTATCGGCTCGGCGCCGGTCGCCCCGGCGCGGATCCGCGCGGCCTCCAACTTGTGCTTGATGAGGAAGCCTCCGGGGCGCTTGAAGGACCGATCAAACGGGGGCTTGAGGAGATCCGGGTCGTCCAGCTCGATGATCGTGTCGCGCGGGACGATCCACAGCCGCTCGCTCTCCTGGCGGCGACCGTAGAACTCACGGGCATAGTGCGTGGCCAGCTCCTCGTCGGGGGCACGCACGCTGCCGCCGTGGATCATCGGGTCACCCTCCGCCTCCTGGCGAAAGACCTCCCAGACCTTGTCCTTGGCGCCCATGCCGCCGGCGACGGCCTCAGGCCGCCGCGCCGACCGGCCCGATGATCGCGTCGCGAACCCACTGGGTCTGCGCACGATGGGTTCGCCGGAACTCGAGGCGCTCCTGGGACATCGGTCCATGGCCGGTGACCACCGATCGCAGCTCGTCCCAATCGGGCTCGATGTAGCTCCAGCGACCGGCCGCCTCGTCGTACGCGAGTGCCGGGTCCGGGATCACCAGTCCGAGCTCGCGAATGCGTGGCACGTAGATGCTGAGGAACTCCTGGCGGAGCTGCTCGTTGCCCTTGGCCTTGATCTTCCAGATCAGGTCGCGATCGGTCTCGGGCTTGGTCGGCGGGCCGTGCATCTGCATGAGGGGCCCCCACCATCGGTCGAGCGCATCCTGTACCAGGGCTCGCTGGGCATCGGTCCCGTTCATCATGGTGAGCACGACGTCCCGGCCGTGCATGATGTGGACCGATTCCTCCCAGCAGATCTTCTTCATGGTGCGGGCGTAGGGGGCATACGAGGAGTCTCGGAGCGCCTGCTGGCTGACGATCGCGGCAGCATCCACCAGCCAGGCGATGATCCCCACGTCGGCCCAGCTGCGCGTCGGATAGTGGAAGACATTGTGGAACTTCGTCTTGCCGGCGAGCAGGTCGGTCAGCATCTGTTCGCGGCTCTTGCCGAGGTCCTCGGCCACGCGATAGAGCAGCTGGGCGTGGCCAACCTCGTCCTGCACCTTGCTCGTCAACGCCAGCTTGCGGCGGAGGGTGGGGGCGCGAAGGATCCACTCGCGTTCGGGGAGCACGCCCATCAGCTCGGAGTTGGCGTGCATCTCGACGAACTTGAGCACTGCGGCCCGGTAGTCGTCCGGCATCCAGTCGTCCGGCTCGACCTTGCCGCCCCCGGCGACGTGAGCGTAGAAGGCCTCGGCGCGCTCGGTCTCGTTCACGGCCACAGGGTAGCGCATGCCAGGAGCGGGGTCACCGCCCGGCGAGACGACCGCCAACTACTGCGGAAGCAGCTCCAGGGTCGTTTCGAGGTGCTGCCGGAGCATGATCGGCATCGAGCCGTGGCCGGCGTACTTGATCCGCAGCCCATCGGAGCAGGAAGCCACCCGCTCCGGGTCGGTGGCGGGCTCAGCGTGAACGTCGAGCGTGTGCTCCCCCACCTGCAGGCCACACGCGGGATGCGCCAGCGCCTCGCGGTACCAGCGCGCGCTCGGCCCCAGGTAGCTGCGGATGAGCACCCGACCGTGCGAATCAACCACGACCCAGATGATCGTGCGGTGGACCGTCGCCTCCTCCCGCGCGGTCGTCACGATGCGGACCTCGGGCGTGTCCCGCAGCAGCGCGAGATCCGCATCTGCGAACGCGTCGGTCATCGAGAAGGAGTCAATCGTGGGTTGTGCGCTTGAGCGGCCGATGCCAGGCTCGATACGCGCCCGCGCGGTCTGTGTCTGCGCGCAGGTCGCCGTCCACCACCTGGAGTTCCGCGCGAGGCACGTACAGGTCGACCGGCAGCAGGCTCGCGGTGCGAACCAGCAGGTAGTCGGCGAAGACCGCCTCGACCCGGCCGATGCGTCGGCCGTCCGAGCCGCGAAGCGACTGACCGAGGCGCGGTTCGAGTGCGGCGGCCGGCTCCTGCATTCCCCTACCCTACCGAATCTGCGACGGCCACACTGACCGCCCCCGGCAGCAGGCTGATCTCGACCGATGCAGTCCCGAACGGCTCGCCGTCGAGGTGCACCCGGGCCGAGGCGTCACCCTCGATGTGGAGCGAGCGGGCGTGGACGATCTCGACCTTCTTGTTGTTGACGTGCTTTGCCTTGTAGATCCCGGGAAGCTCGCGGAGCGCCTCAAAGCGGGACAGGTCCCCGACCAGGCAGACGTCGAGCCAGCCGTCATCGGTCTCCGCATCCGGGCAGATCAGCATCCCGCCGCCGTAATACGGGCCATTGGCAAACGCGACGAACAGGAAGCGCTGATCGACCACACGATCCTCACCATCACTCCGAAGCGTGATGCGCAGCTCCGAGTTGTGGAACCGCCGCAGCTCGTTGAGCGTACCGAGGAAGTAGCCTGCCTCGCCGCGCATCCAGAAGCGCCGCCGGACCGCCATGGTGTAGGCCACCTCGGCATCGAAGCCGACGCCCCCGGCCGCACCGAAGTAGCGGACCGCCCCGTCCTCGCTGGTCGCCTTACCCACGTCGAACCTGCGGCCTGTGGCTCCCACGGCGATCGGCAGGCAGGCCATCGGGTCGAGCGGCAGAAAGACGCTGCGGGCCAGGTCGTTGCCGCGCCCGGCGGGAACGATACCCAGCGACGGCGGACCTCCGTCGGGGGCAGCTCCGGCGGTCAGCAGCCCGTTGAGGACCTCCTGGATGGTGCCATCGCCGCCGACCGCGATCACCCGGTCGTGACCGAGATCCGTGGCAGCGGCGGCCAGTCGCTCGGCGTGGCCACGGTCCCGCGTCTCGAGCAGGCGCCCGTCGATCCCCTGCTCCGCCATCCACGCCTCGATCCGCGGGGTATAGCCGTGGGCGCGGCCACTTCCGGCGATCGGGTTGACGATGAAGAGCGGAGAGACCGGCGCAGACATGCGGGCGATTGTGCGCCGTGGCGCCGCGCGCGGCTAGCCCTATCTGACGGTCAGGCCGATGGTGTGGCGCCCGCGAGAGCCGTCCGGCGCCGGCCGGGTCTGCGCATCGGTCTGGACGACGCCATCGCCATCGGTGGCTCGCACCCGAATGACGTGATTGCCAGCAGGGGCGTCCCAGCGGTGGAGCCACTGCACCCAGGTCGCGTCGGAGATGGGCGCGGAGATCACCGCGGGAGTCCAGGGTTGGTCGTCAATCTGCACCTCGACCGCGGTCACGCCGCGATCGGGTGCCCAGGCGACGCCCGCGACCGCGATCTGCCCCGCTGTCAGGGTCGCGCCGCCCCGCGGGACGTCGATGCGCGACTGCGTCAGGATCGGCGCCTCCTTGGCCCAGCCGAGCGGAACCCAGTAGGCGTCGAACTCCTCGAGCGTGGTGAGCTGGATCTGCGTCAACCACTTCGTGGCGGACACGTAGCCGTAGAGCCCCGGCACGATCAGCCTCGCGGGGAAGCCGTGCCCGGGAGGCAGCGGCTCGCCGTTCATGGCCAGCGCCACGAGCGCCTCGCGGCCCGGCTCGGCGAGCCAGGCGGTCGGAAAGCCGGCGGTCCATCCGTCATAGGACCGCCCGACCACCTGCGTTGCGCCGGATTGGACGCCGGCACGGTCGAGCAACTCGCGCAGGCGCACCCCCTTCCAGAGCGCATTGCCGACCAGATCGCCGCCAACCTCGTTGCTGACGCAGGCGATCGTGACGTACTGCTCGTGTTGTGGCATTGCCAACAGATCGGCGTAGTTCAGCGTGAAGGGGTGGGCGACCATGCCGTCGACGGTGAGCTGCCATGTCTCGACGTCGAGCCTCGGGGTGAAGAGCGAGGTGTCGATGCGGTAGAAGGTCTCGTTCGACGTCACGATGTCGCTGAGCCCCGGCACGTCGAGCGAGGCGTCCGCACCCAGGGGCGATACCGGCTGACCGGCCGCCGGGATACCGGTGAGGACGGGCGCTGCGGCGCCGCGCTGGTTCAACAGCAGCCTGCCCAGACCTGCGCCGGCCACCGCCACGCCCGCCAGGCCCACCGACGAGCCGATGAAGCGGCGGCGCGACCAGTCCGGCATCTCGGCAATGCCGCTCGGGGTCGCGAGTCGCAGCAGGGTACCCAGCAGCCAGGTGGCGAGGACGACACCCGCCGCCCCCGACAGGAGCGCCAGCAGCGGCTCGACCAGCGGATCTCGCAGCGAGGCGAAGAGACCCAGGATCCCGATCCCGGCCAGCCCGAGCCGGCCCAGGCCGGGACGCTGGCGGGAGACGACCCCGATGCCACCCGCCAGGCCGAGCGCGCCCAGAACGACGGCGATCTCGAGGACCGCCTTATCGGCGGTGCCGAACAGGTCCACCACGATCTGCTTGGCACCCGGCGGCTGCATCGAGATGAGCAGGGCGCCGATCTCGAGCACGACCGACGGCGCGCCGGCCACGAGTCCTGCCAGCAGTTCGGTGGCGGCCAGCGCGGCCCCGGCGCCCAGCACGCCGGCGACGCCAGCAGGGATCATGCCGGGTATCGGTCGCGATTGAGCTGGGTACTCGGTCATCGGGGTCGGAGTCTGGCACGAACATGTGACAGTCGTGTGTCGCACACGCGAAGGTGTTTCGACCGTACGCTTGCCATGACATGCCTGATGCCTCCGTCGCCGCCCGCCTGTATCTCGCACCCGGCGCATCCGGGAACCTGGCGGGTGTCGCCCCGTACCGGGACGGGCTGGCCGGACGCGGCATCGACGTGTCGCTCGTCTCACTCCCCCGCGGCCGCGCCGAGGCGGCCGTGTCCGCCTACCGACGCGCTGCGCCGCCGACGCGGAGGACGTTCATCGGGGGCCAGTCGTTCGGCGGTCGCGTCGGGTCGCTACTCGCCGCCGACGAACCGTACGCGGGACTGGTGCTCCTGAGCTATCCACTGCACCGCCCGGGCGATCCCGGTCGGTGGCAGGAACGGACGGTTCACTGGCCGCGAATCTCCTGTCCGGTGCTGCTCCTGTCTGGCGATCGTGACCCGTTCGCCACCATCGGTCTGCTCCGTGAGGCTGTCGAACTTCTGCCGTCGGCGAAACTGGTGGTCTACCCGGGCATCGGTCATGGGGTGCTGCCTGTGCTCGACGACGCGCTCGACAAGATCGCCGCGTTCATCTCCGAGGTCGGTCGCCGCTCGGTCGGAGACGCTACGACCCCGCGGTGACCGGTTCGGGCGCGTCGCGTTCCACCAGCCGAAACCGCTCGCACACGATCCGCGTGTCGTCGTGCGGCACCCATGCCGGGTCGCCGAGCCACGCACGGGTCTCGGCCGCATACGACATCCAGAAGCGCTCGTGCGCCTCACGCCAGTCAGCCACCGAAGTGAATCCCTCGCCCTCGTCGAGCGCAAAGGCCAGGTCGACCTCTCCGATGGTCGTGATAAGAATCTCCGTCGACTCGATGACCCCTACCATCCGGTTCTCGTGGTCGATCAGGGCGAAGCGCTCCCCCACCTCGGGCAGCGCGTCGCCATCCTGCTCGAAATCGGAGAGCAGCCCGCTGGTCGAGGTCTTCTCACCCCGAAGGATGGCCTCGACCAGGCGGCGTCGGAGATCGGTGCGTGGGAACCCGAATTCGGCGGGACGGAGTGCCTCGGTCAGACGTTCACCGCGTCGAGGAAGCCCCACCACGCGTCGAGGGCCGCACGGGTCGAGGCCAGCACCGCTTCCTCATCGGCAGGGGTCGGCGCCAGGGCAGCGATCATCTCGCGTTCCGCACCGGAGTGCTCCACATCGAGCGTCGAGTGCACCGTGAAGAAGGCGAGCGTGCGCGGGTCATCGATCCCGTACCGCTCGACCAGCCCGCGGATCTTCTCGGTCGCGACCTCGGGTACCTGGCCCTCGTAGGCGTAGAGCGCCGCGATGCCGGCCGCGATCGGTCCATCGGTCACCGATGACCAATAGGTGTCGAGGAGGGCGCGAGTACCAGCATTGCGCGCCGCGCCGCGCACCGACTCGCGGTCGGCACCGATCCCCTCGCCGAAGCGCAGCCACATCTCGGCATGGTTCACCTCGCCGTGCTCCTCGTCCCAGAGGTTGTCGAGCAACGATTGGCGCACATCGGGGCGATCCGTCCGCGCGTGCAGCGCCGAGAGGAATCTCGGGAAGGTGGATTCGAAGGCGTAGTACTGCTGCGCGTAGTCCTGCAGCTCGTCGCGGGTCAGAGTGCCCGCCTGCCACTTGGTGTAGAACGGATGCTTCAGCAGATGCCGATCGGCAATCAGCGCGTCAATTTGGTCCAACAGGTCCATCGGTACCCTCCATGGATGATCCGGCGGCTCGTGGCGACCGCTCAGGCGCACAGGATAGCCGGACCGAGACCCCGTGCGATCAGCCGCCGAACCAGCGCTCCAGCCGCTCCATCTCGAAACGCTCCTTGTCGGCGCGCTGGTTGACGCTCGGGGGCGATAGGCTGGCTGCCGGCGGGTCACCAAAGAACTCCCCGCTGATAAGGCTTGCCTCGCCGGCGCCCATCTCGAGGAAGCAGGCTCCCTCGCCGGTGTAGGTTACGGTGGGCGTCTCTCCCCGCAGGCGCGCGGCGATGCGAGCGGCCACCACCTCCCCCTCCTTCTCCGCGAAGATGCCTGCCTTCGGAAGCGACATGCCGTTTGCCAAACCGATCCCGGTGGCGTCTCCGATGGCATACACCTCGGCATGGGCCGTCTCCAGCGTGGACCGATCCACCTGCACCCAGCCCCCCGCAGGCGCGAGGCCCGCTTCGACGAGGACCGATGGACACCGATACGGTGGCACGGCCAGCAGCAGGTCGAACGCCAGCGTGTCGCCGTCGGCAAACCGGACGTCGCGCGCGGTGACCGCGGTAGCGACGCGACTGCCCAGATAGCGGCAGCCGCGCTCATCAAGGCGCTCGTCGAGCATCGCGCAGCCGGCGGCGCCGAGGATGGGCAGCGTGATCGGTGCCGGTCCGAAGACCGTCACCTCGGCTTCGATTCCCCGCGCGTCGAGGCGATCGGCAAGCAGCAGCGCCAACTCATAGGGGGCTGGTGGACACGGGTACGGCACCCCAAAGATGCCGATCACGACGCGACCACCACGGAAGTCGTCCACGAATCCGTGCGTCTGCTCGACATGGTAACGATCCCAGGCGTTGTGTCCGTGTTCGTCCAGGCCGGGGATGGCGTCCGTCGCCTGCGCCGCGCCGAGCGCGATCACGAGGGCATCGGCCTCGAACCGATCACCATCGATCACGACGCTCCGACGCGCCGCGTCGATTGAATCAACGGTGCCTCGAATCACACGAATGCCCCGATGGGAGAGGCCGGCGAGCGACCGCGTGCCGTAGGCGATCGGTGAGATGCCGAGAATGGCCCACGTCTTGCGGAGACCCATCGCGAAGTCATCCGCCCGGTCGACCAGTACGACTTCGTCATCGGGGTTCAGCCGCGCCCTGAGTGCGGTCGCCGCGGCGATACCGCCAAAGCCTCCTCCCAGCACCAGCACGCGCGCCATGCATGAAGGGTAGCAGCCGGACCGATGCTGGCCGAG
>JBBEBK010000059.1:0-5047 GCA_040882375.1 Chloroflexota bacterium | reverse complement strand
GTCGAGACGGTCGAAGCCATCGAAGCCGCCGCTGTGGACGCGGAACCGAGCGTCGAGTCGTGGGTGAACGCCGGTCTCGGCGCGTCCGATCGGCGGTGGGCACCGGCACCGGTGAGCACCGAGCCGCCTGGCTTCGCGACACCGCGCGATGAGCCGCCGCGCGATGCGCCGCCGCGCAACGAGCCCCCGCGACCGGAGCCGACCTTGCGCCAGGCAGTCTTCACCCCTCGGCCGACCCCTCTACCGTCCGCGACGCGTCAGGCGCCCGGCGATCCGTCGTGGCTGCGCGGGCGCCGGGGCCCGGCAGCGACCGCCTTCCGCAGACTGCGCCGCCTCTTCACTGAATGACCGTCCCGCCTGGCAACGGCGGTGGGGGATCGCGCCTGCCTGATCTTGGATCGAGAGGCGAGGGCTGGGTTGTCGGCCAATTCGTCCTTCTCGCACTGGTCGCTCTCGCCAGCCTTCCGTACCTCGCGACCATGGCGGCGCAGACGCCCATCCGCTGGGTGCTGCTGCTCATCGGTTGCGCCGAGTTGCTGATCGGCGGCTGGGCCATTGCGCGCGCCTTCGCCGACCTTGGGCGCAGCCTGACGCCGCTACCGCGGCCGCATGCCGATGCCGAGATGGTGGACCGCGGCATCTACCGACGCATCCGTCACCCGATCTACGCCGGGCTGATCCTTGCCGCGGTCGGCTGGGCCACGGTAAGCGGCAGCCCCCCGGCGTTCGCGGCAGCTGTCGCGCTGGGCGTCTTCATGGACGCCAAGGCTCGTCGTGAGGAGGCGTGGCTGGCCGACCGCTATCCCGAGTACGCCGCGTACCGAACCAGGACGAAGCGCTTCCTGCCCGGGGTCTACTGACCGCCGACCCGCGGTCCCACGGCGTGGTCGGCAGGTTGACAGCGGTCGCCCGGCGTGAATAATCCTTCGCGTGCCACGAACTATTCGCGACGCGCAAACCGTCGCCACCGACCTGATGGTCGAGCTCGGCCCGCTCATCGCCGGCGAGCGAGCAGCCTTTGCGCAGCGCTGCCACGAACGATCGATCTCGATGTCTCACCTGCACCTGATGACGCTGCTCGAGTCGCTTGGCCCGCTCCCGATGGGCCGCGTGGCGGAGATGCTCGGATCCGGCTTGCCGACCGCGACCGGCATGGTGACCCGCATGCAGGAGCGCGGCCTGGTTGAGCGGGTGCACGACACCGATGACCGCCGCGTGGTGCTCGTCTGCCTCACCGCGGAGGGGGAGGCTGACCTTCAGCAGATCCAGGTCGAGCGAGCGCGGCGCATGGCGCTCGCGCTCGACCACCTCTCCGATGTCGAGCGCACCGGACTCCTCTCGTCGATCCGAGCGCTGCGGGCCGCATTTGCGCGCGTCAACCAAGAGCATGGAGTCCACTGACTTGAGCGAAGCCCCCGGGACTGGAGTCGCCAACGGAGCGGCCTCCGATGCTCCCGTACGAATCGATCCGCGGGCCCGGACCGAGATCCTGATCGCGGTCCTGCTGGCGGTCTTCCTGTCGGCCCTGGACCAGACGATCGTCGGCACCGCCCTGCCGCGCATCGTCGACGATCTGAAGGGCAACGAGTTCTACACGTGGGTGGTCACGATCTACCTGCTGACCGCCACCATCTCCGGACCGATCTACGGCAAGTTGTCCGACCTGTTCGGCCGACGGCCGATGGTGATGTTCGGAGTCAGCCTCTTCCTGATCGGCTCGGCCCTGTCCGGGATCTCGCAGGAGATGTGGCAGTTGGTCGCCGCTCGCGGGCTGCAGGGCCTCGGCGCGGGCGCGATCTTCCCGATCGCGCTGGCCGTGATCGGCGACCTGTTCACCCCGGCCGAGCGAGGCAAGTACCAGGGTCTGTTCGGTGCCGTGTTCGGCATCAGCGCCCTGATCGGCCCCGCCCTGGGGGGCTTCCTCACCGACAACTTCTCGTGGCACTGGGTCTTCTTCGTCAACCTGCCGATCGGCGCGGTGGCGCTGGTCATCATCTGGCGTCTCCTGCCGCCGATCAAGCACCCGGAGCGGGCGCGCAGCATCGACTACCTGGGCAGCGTCGTCTTCGCCGCCGCACTCGTGCCGATCCTGATCGGCCTCACCAACAAGCGGACGCTCGAGTGGAACGATCCCTGGGTCGGCGGGCTGATCCTGGTGGGCATGGCGTTCTCCGCGCTCTTCGTCTGGGTCGAGTCGCGGGCGTCGGAGCCGATCCTGCCGCTCAGCCTCTTCCGCAATCGCTCAATCAGCGTCTCGCTGATCGCGGTCTTCCTGGCCAGCTTCGGCTTCTTCGGGGCAATCATCTTCATCCCCCTCTGGTTCCAGACGGTCCTCGGATCGAGCGCGACGCAATCTGGCTACCAGATCCTTCCGCTCCTGGCCGGGCTTATCATCAGCTCCGTCGTCTCCGGCCAGGTGATCAGTCGCACCGGACGCTATCGGTGGTTGATCGTGGTCGCCATGGCGCTCGTGGCCGCGGGCCTGGCGCTGATGACCCAACTGCGAGGCGACACCAGCCTCAGCGAGATGTGGATCTGGATGGTGGTGGCGGGGATGGGCATTGGACCGAGCCTGGCGGCCTTCACCATCGTGGTGCAGAACGCTGCTCCCTTCGCGCAGCTGGGTGCGGCGACGGGCGCGCTGACCTTCTTCCGCCAGGTCGGCGGGACGGTGGGACTGGCGATCGGCGGCACGCTCTTCGCGACCGCATTGACCAGCGAGTTGCCTCCGGAGCTGGCCGCTGCGGGCGTACCCCGGGAGATCGCCACTCGATTCGCGTCTTCCGCGGCCGGCAGCGATTTCAGCCCGGTCGGCGACCTGGGGGCGCAGATCCTGGCCAGCGTGCCGGAGCAGTTCCGGCCGGCGGTCGAGCCGTTCGTCCCGAACATCGTGAACGGATTCCACAATGCCTTCAGCATCGCAATCGGCGGCGCGCTGTGGATCGGTGTCGTGGCAGCCATCGGCGCAACCGTTGCGACCCTCTTCTTCCTGCCCGAGCTGCCCCTCCGAATGCATCATGGACCGGAGCGAGCCGAGGGCGCGGAGCCGGCCCCGATGGCCGCCTTCGACTGAGAATGTCCTGGTGCTGAACTACGGCCCGACCAGCGCACTCATCGTCGTTGACCTGCAGAACGACTTCGCCGATCCCGCAGGCAGCCTGTCGGTGCGCGGTGGGGAGGAGATTGTCGGACGCGTCAACGACCAGGTGCAGCGGGCGGTGGCCGCCGGCGCTCCGGTGTTCTACACGCAGGACTGGCACCCCGCATCGACCCCCCACTTCGCCAAGGACGGCGGCATCTGGCCGGTCCATTGCGTGGCCGATACCTGGGGTGCGGACCTCCATCCCAACCTGATCGTGGCCGGTGAGCGCATCCGCAAGGGGAGCAACGGCGAGGACGGCTACTCCGGGTTCAGGGTGCGTGATCCGACAACCCGCGAGGAGCGACCAACCGAGCTGGAGGCGATGCTGCGCGAGCGGGGCGTGACCGAGGTGGCGGTCTGTGGCCTAGCGACCGACTACTGCGTGCGCGCCACGGCGCTCGATGCCGCGCGCCTGGGCTTTCGAACAACGCTCCTGACCGATGCGGTGGCCGCCGTGGACCTGGCGCCCGGGGACGGGGGGCGCGCGCTCGCCGAGATGTCAGGTGCAGGGATCACCCTTGAGCCTGCGGCACCTGGCGACGCCTGCGGGGTGTGAACCTGGCGAGACCCGGCTAGCGGCGGCGTGCCGCGGTGACCAGCGCAACCCCGCCGACGACCGCGATGGCGCCGAGCACGATCCAGGTGCGATCACCGGTCATGAAACTGCCCGGGGCGAAGGGCAGATTCAGCCCCTGGGCGATCCAGACCGCCCCGCCGAGGGCGACCATGACGCCAAGCACGGTTCCGATGGTGCGCATTCGCTGCCCAGAATAGCGCGGCCGAACTGAGGCGCCCCTATTGCGCTCCGGATGCGTACGCGTATACTCGCGCCAGTCGGGCCGTACAAGAAACGGCGCCAGCAGCCTTCCCTCCCCCTCCCACCACGTCCAATCGTCGGCTCACGGGGTAGCGGCAAGACCCGTGGCCGGCGTCATTTCGAGACGTGGTTGCCCGACGTGGTAACTCTATGTGGGAGGGTCCTTCGTGGCCTACACCGATCAGGTTCTAACCTGCGCTGACTGTGGAATCGACTTCGTCTTCTCCGCATCCGAGCAGGAATTCTTCGCGCAGAAGGGATTCACCTCTGCGCCCAAGCGCTGTTCGTCCTGTCGGGCGCAGCGACGCGCCACCGGCGGCGGCGGCGGCTCCAGCTACGCTGGCGCAAGCAACGGCGGCGGCGGGTACGGCGGGGGCGGCTACAGCCGCGGACCGCGCGAGATGTTCGACGCCACCTGCGCCCGTTGCAGCAAGGAGACCCAGGTCCCCTTCCGCCCGACCGGCGCTCGTCCGGTCTACTGCAGCGACTGCTTCCGGTTGATGCGCGAATAGTCGCGCATCGGTTCAGCATCGAGAGGCGGCGCCCGCGAGGGTGCCGCCTCTCGCGTTTCCTGCTCGGGTGGCGGGTCCGTATGATGGTTGCGACATGAATGAACTGACCGATTGGAAGGAGCTGGCCGCCCAGCTTCGCGTCGATTCGATCCGCTCCTCCTCAGCCGCCGGGTCTGGACACCCCACCAGCTCGATGTCGGCCGCCGATCTCCTTGCGGTCCTGGCGTCGAAGTACCTGCGCTACGACTTTGACGAGCCGGGCGACCCGCGCAACGACCACCTGATCTTCTCCAAGGGCCACGCCTCCCCGCTGCTCTACGCGCTCTACCGCGCCGCGGGAGCGATCAGCGACCCAGAGATGCTCAGCTTCCGGAAGGCGGGGAGCCCGATCGAGGGCCATCCGACGCCGGTCCTCCCCTGGGTGGACGTGGCCACCGGCTCGCTGGGGCAGGGGCTGCCGATCGCCGTCGGCGTGGCGCTCGCTGGCAAGCGACTTGATCGTCTGCCGTATCGGATCTGGTGCCTGTGCGGCGACTCGGAGATGGCCGAGGGGTCGATGTGGGAGGCCTTCGAAGC
>JBBEBK010000058.1:0-5071 GCA_040882375.1 Chloroflexota bacterium | reverse complement strand
GACCCCGCGTTCGCGCAGCCGCTCCACGAACTCGTCGCGCCGCGCGACGCGCAGGGTGTACTGGTGGTAGACGTGGGTGACCCCCTCCGCCACGCGCGGCACGAGCACGCCGCGCAGCTCGGCGTCGTAGCGGGCAGCGATCTGGCGGCGGCGATCGTTGTAGGCGGGGAGCTTGGCGAGCTGCGCCAGGCCGATGCTGGCGTGGATATCGGTCATGCGGAAGTTGTAGCCGACCGATTCGTGGTGATATCGCACCCGCATCCCGTGCTCGCGGCTGAGGCGGACCCTATCCGCGAACGCCTCGTCGGCGGTGGTGATCATGCCGCCCTCGCCGGTTGTCATGTTCTTGGTGGGGTAGAAGCTGAAGCAGCCCGCGCCCCAGGATCCTGATCGGCGTGCGCCGACGGCGGCGCCGTGGCTCTGCGCCGCGTCCTCCACCAGCGCCAGCCCGCGCCGCTCGGCGATCTCGGCGATGGCCGGCAGGTCGGCCGGCTGCCCGTACAGGCTGATCGGCATGATGGCTCGCGTGCGCGGCGTGATCGCCGCCTCGATCTGGTCTACGTCGATGTTGAAGGTGTCCTCCTCGACGTCCACGAAGACCGGTCGAGCCCCGGTGTACAGCACGCTGGTAGCGCTGGCCATGAAGGTGAATGGCACGGTGATGACCTCGTCGCCCGGTCCGATGCCATACCCCAGCAGCGCCAGGTGCAGTGCGGTGGTCCCGGAGCTGGTGGCAACGGCGTGCGGGACGCCCACAAAGGCGGCAAAACGCTCCTCGAGCTCGCGCACGCGCGCTCCCTGGGCCAGCGCCCCCGAGCTGAGGACGTCCCAGACCCCCTCCTTCTCCTCATCGCCCATCTGCGGGCGCGCGATCGGGATCATGGGCGCGCCTCGTTCGATGCGGCGGGGATGGCTCCGACCAGCACGGCACGACGACGGTCATGCTCCTCGAGGGCCGCGACGATCCTCTCGGCGGCGTGGCCGTCGCCGAAGAGCTCGGGGCGAGGCGTTGAGCGGTCCATCGCCGCTGCCGCCTCGATCGCCGCACCGACCTCATGGGGGTGCCGCCCGATGACCCGGTTCCAGCCAGCCTCGACCGTCTCCACCCACTCCGTCTCGGTGCGCAGCGTCACGCAGGGCACGCCAGCCAGGTACGCCTCCTTCTGCACGCCGCCGGAATCGGTCGCGATGGCCACCGCGCCGAGCTCGAGCGCGACCATGGCCAGGTAGCCGACCGGCTCGACCAGGCGCACATTGTCAGGCACGGCCACGCCGGCGAGGTCGATCGACCGACGGGTTCGCGGGTGGACCGGGAAGACGTACGGTCGGACGCCGCCGAGCTCGCGCAGCCACGACCCGAGGCGCGCCGGATCGTCGACGTTCTCGGGGCGATGCAGCGTCAGCAGCACGTATCCGGGCAGTTCCGCCGCGACCGCGGGCAGGTGCGCCTGGGCGAGTGGCTCCGCCCAGCGGAAGGCGTCGACCATCACGTCCCCCACCAGGCGACCACGATCCGCCAGCCCTTCCGTGGCGAGGTGTCGCATCGCGGCCTCCGTCGGCGCCAGCAGCAGGTCGGCGAGGTGGTCGGCCACGATCCGGTTGCGCTCCTCCGGCATCGCCGGGTTGAAGGAGCGGAGCCCGGCCTCCACGTGCGCCAGCCACGGTCGCCGGTCGTCGGCATACGCGACCTTGCAGGCGACCACCGCGGCGGCAAGGGTCGAGTTCGTGTCGCCGTAGACGAGGACCAGATCGGGCTCATGCTCGAGCAGGACTTGCTCGAGGCGTCGGATCATCTCGGCCGTCTGGGCGCCGTGGCTTCCGCTGCCGACCTCGAGGTTCAGGTCCGGAGCAGGCATCTCCAGGTCGCGAAAGAAGGCGCCGCTGAGAGCATCGTCGTAGTGCTGCCCGGTGTGCACCAGCAGCTCGCGGTGGTCGCGTCGCAGGACGCGGGAGACAGGAGCCGCCTTCACGAACTGCGGCCGAGCACCGATGACCGTGACAACGTTCACGCCCCGCCATCCTTGTCGTGTGGCGGGAATGGCTCGCCGCAGCTCGGGCAGCCTCCGCGGAACGGCGTGCCGTCGTCGACGTCGCGCAGCGGGGCGCCGCACGGGCAGGCGCTGCCGATCCGTCGCGCCGGGTTGCCGACCACCAGCTCGAAGTCGGCGACGTCGCCGGTCACGACGCTCCCCGCCCCGACCATCGCCCAGCGGCCGATGGTGACGCCTGGCAGGATCGTGGCATTCGCGCCGAGGGCGGCGCCGGCGCGTACCAGGGTGGGGCTCACCGACCAGTCGGCATCAGTCTTGGGGGTGCCATCCGCATTCACCGCGCGCGGTACCTTGTCGTTGGTGAAGCAGACATGGGGCCCGATGAAGACCCCGGACTCGACCGTGACGCCGCGGTACAGCGACACGTTGTTCTGGATCTTCACGTGGTCGCCGATGGAGACGCCGGCATCGAGGTAGGCGTTCTTGCCGATGATGCAGCTCGCGCCGATTCGGGCGTCCTCCCGCACCTGTGCCTGGTTCCAGATGCTGGTGCCGGGGCCGATCGACGCGGACGCGGCCACCTCGGCGGTGGGATGGATGCGCACGGGTCGATCGTTCACGCGAGCTCCTCGGGGCGGCCCATTGTAGCGGTGCCCGTCTCCCCGGCAGGCACCGCAGGCCGGCCGGCGAGCAGTTCTCGCAGCCGTGGCATCGCCGCCGCCACGGCGCGTCCGCGGTGCGAAATGGCGTCCTTCTCGGCCTCGGGCAGCTCGGCGGTGGTGAGGCCGGACGGGAGGAGGAAGATCGGGTCGTAGCCGAATCCACCCGCGCCACGGCGCTCGGTCGCGACCATGCCCTCCACCACGCCGCTGAACAGCTCGATGCTCGGCCCACGCGGGGTGCCGTCCGCCGCGAAGCCGGGCACCGCCAACGCCAGCCAGCAGACCATCCGTGCCCGCCGATCCGGCGCGTCGCCGACCAGCTCCAGGATCAGGCCCACGCCGTCGGGGACCTCCGCGCCACCGAACCGGGCGGTCTGCACCCCCGGGCCCCAGTCGAGCGCGGCGACCTCCAGCCCCGAGTCATCGGCCAGCGTCGGCAGGCCGGACGCGCGGGCATAGGCGGACGCCTTGGCAGTGGCATTCTCGGCGTACGAGGCATGCGGCTCGGGCACATCGAGCTCGATGCCCAGGTCGGTGGGAAGCACGAGTCGCCCCGGCACGTCACGAAGAAGGCGGCTGAGCTCGCGTTGCTTCCCCGGGTTGGTGGTCGCCAGCAGCAGGTCGCTCACTCCGTCGCGGG
This sequence comes from Chloroflexota bacterium, assembly GCA_040882375.1. Taxonomy (GTDB): domain Bacteria; phylum Chloroflexota; class Limnocylindria; order QHBO01; family QHBO01; genus CF-167. The sequence continues at coordinate 1,778 of JBBEBK010000058.1, read as the reverse complement.
CGCCTCGATGGCTGCCTGCTGGACGTCGAAGAGCTGGCGGATGCCGGCCGTGGCGAGGTCGAGCATCGCGTTCATCTGCTCCCGCGAGAAGGAGTGCTGCTCCCCCGTGCCCTGCACCTCGATGAATCGATCGTCATCGGTCATGACCACGTTGAAGTCGACCTCGGCGGTCGAGTCCTCGGCGTAGTTGAGGTCGATCAGCGTCTGCCCGCCGACCACGCCAACGCTGACCGCGGCCACCTTCCCGACCAGCAGGTGCGACATCCCGAACTTGTTGAGCGCCCGCGCCAGGGCGACGTAGGCGCCGGTGATGCTCGCGGTCCGGGTGCCGCCATCGGCCTGGACGACGTCGCAGTCGAGGGTGATCGTCCGCTCACCGAGCCGCGGCAGATCGATGCAGGCGCGAAGCGATCGGCCGATCAGGCGCTGGATCTCATGCGTCCGCCCCCCGATGCGCCCCGTGCTCGCCTCCCGCTGGCTGCGCTCAGTGCCGGCCCGCGGCAGCATGCTGTACTCGGCGGTGATCCAGCCGCCGCCCTTGCCGCGCATCCAGCCCGGGACGCGGTCCTCGATCGTTGCGGCGCAGATCACCCGCGTGTCGCCGACGCGGATCAGGACCGAACCCTCGGCGAACTTCAGGTAGTCGTGCACGATCTTCACCGGGCGAAGCTGGTTCGCGGCGCGACCATCGGGACGGCGAGCCGCGGCGATCGAGGACATGGAGCCGATTCTACGCGGGCGCAGTGGCGGCGTCCTCAGCGCTGCCCCCGGAGATGCGCTACCGTCGGGACGATGCGTCTGCTGGTCATTACCGCACGCTACCCGACCCCGGACCGACCCGCGGCGGGCACCTTTGTTCGCGACCGGCTGGCCGACCCGAGCCTGAACTCGGTGGTGGTGGCACCGCGTCGCTATGACGGCTCGGCCTCGCTCCGCTACGCCGCACTCCTCTGGCGAGGGCTGACCGCCCGCGGCCATTTTGATGGCGTGGAAGGGCACTTCGTCCTGCCGTCGGGGTTCATCGCGCTCGTCGTGGCGCGACTGCGGCGCCGGCCGCTGGTGGTCTACGCCCACGGCGGCGACGTGCGGGAGATGGCGCAGCGCAACCGCCTCCTGCACTGGGCCGCTCGGGCTGTGCTGCGCGGCGCTGAAGCGGTAGTGACGAATTCGCGCGAAACGGCAGCCCAGGTGGCCGGGTTGGGCGCTGAGGCGACCGTCATTCCGCCCGGCGTCGACCTGAGCCGGTTCGCCCCTCGGCCCCGCCCGGCGGATAGGCGCACCCTGTACCTGGGCGGTGACGTGGAACACAAGGGCGTCCAGTTCGCTCGGCAGCTGGCCGACACGCTGGTCGGACCAGGGATTCGCGAGGTGGACCCGAGCGAGATCCCGGCATTGTTCGGCTCTCACACTGTCGTGCTCGTCCCGTCGCTCGCCGAACCATTTGGGCTGGTCGCGGCCGAGGCGATCGCCAGCGGCCGTTGGGTAGTGGCGCGCGCGGTCGGCGGCCTGGTGGAGATCATCACCGATGGCGTGAACGGGACGCTGGTGGCCGACGAAGATTTCGCGGGCGCCCTGGCCCGCGTGCCGGAGTACGACCCAGTGGCCGTGGCCTCAACAGCGGACCGCTTCTCAATCGAGACCCATCGAAGACGTATGACCGAGATCTGGAGTGACGTCCTCGAACGTCGACAGTTCAGCGCCGGGTGATCTGGCGCGGTCAATCCACGAAGTAGCCGGTCACGTCGAAGATGAAATCGGTGGTGCCCGAGGAGGCGAGA
>JBBEBK010000057.1:0-31878 GCA_040882375.1 Chloroflexota bacterium | reverse complement strand
AGACGAAGGGGTTTGTTGTTCTCAGGAGGTCACCGATGTCCCAGCCACAGCAGCGGAAGTTCACGCTCCCCGAGAGTGAGCTGCCGACCCACTTCTACAACATCTCCGCAGATCTGCCCGAGCCGCTCCCGCCGCCGCTCCATCCGGGCACCCGTGAACCGATCGGCCCGGAGGCACTGGCACCGCTCTTCCCGATGGAGCTGATTCGCCAGGAGGTGAGCACCGAGCGGTTCATCGAGATCCCGGAGCCGGTGCGCGAGGCCTATCGCCTGTACCGGCCGTCTCCGCTGATCCGGGCGGTCGGGTTGGAGCGCGCGCTCGACACTCCGGCCCATATCTATTACAAGAACGAGTCGGTCAGCCCCGCGGGCTCCCACAAGCCGAACACGGCCATCGCGCAGGCCTTCTACAACCGGGCCGAAGGGGTCACCCGCCTCGTCACCGAGACCGGCGCAGGCCAGTGGGGCAGCGCCCTTGCCTTCGCCGGGTCGCTGTTCGGGATCGAGACCAAGGTGTTCATGGTCAAGGTCAGCTACGAGCAGAAGCCGTACCGGCGCAGCTTCATCGAGACCTTTGGCGCAACGGTCGTGCCGTCGCCATCGACCGAGACGAACGCCGGGCGCGCCATCCTGGCGGCCGATCCGGACTCGACCGGCAGCCTGGGCATCGCCATCAGCGAGGCGATCGAGGTGGCCGCCACGCACGATGACACGAACTATTCGCTCGGCAGCGTGCTGAACCATGTTCTGCTCCACCAGACGGTGATCGGGCAGGAGGCGATCAAGCAGATGGCCATGGCCGGCGAGGCGCCCGACGTGGTGATCGGCTGTGCAGGGGGAGGCTCCAACTTCGCCGGCATCGCCTTCCCGTTCCTGGCCGACCGTCTGCACGGACGCTCTTCCACGCGGTTCCTGGCGGTGGAGCCGGCCTCGTGCCCGTCCCTGACCAGGGGGGAGTATCGGTACGACTTCGGCGACACCGCCGGCTCCACCCCGCTCCTCAAGATGCACACGCTCGGGAACGGCTTCCGGCCGGCCCCGATCCACGCCGGCGGGCTGCGCTACCACGGCATGGCGCCGATGGTCTCGCACCTCTACGAGCTCGGCGTTCTGGAGGCGAAGGCCTATGGACAGAACACCTGTTTCGAGGCCGCCCTGCAGTTCGCGAGGACCGAAGGGATCATCCCGGCGCCGGAGTCGAGCCACGCCATCCGCGCGGCGATCGACGAGGCGCTGGCCGCCCGCGAGGCGGGGGAGGAGCGCGTGATCCTCTTCAACCTGTCGGGCCATGGCTACTTCGACATGGCCGCCTACGACGACTACCTGGCCGGGCGCCTGGTGGACGTCGAGTACGAGCCGCAGATGGAGGCGGTCGCGGTCTGAATCTGGGGTGGGGGCGTGGTGAATGCCGCGCCCCCATTCGTTTCGCCCAGTTGCTCGCCTGGGGCGCACCTGCGGCGCCAGGAGTAGGATCCGGGTCATGGCACGCGCAATGTGGAACGGAGCGGTGATCGCCGAGAGCGACCGTTTTGAGATCGTAGAAGGGAACGTCTACTTCCCACCCGAGACCGTCAAGGCGGAGTACCTGCGCCCGTCCGACGCCCACACGGTCTGTCCCTGGAAAGGGACCGCCTCCTACCACGACCTGGAGGTGGACGGCGTCCGCAATCCCAACGCCGCCTGGTACTACCCGGAGACGAAAGAGGCCGCGAAGAACGTGGAGGGCTATGTCGCCTTCTGGCACGGGGTGAGCGTCGAGCGCTGACCCGCCCCGGCTATTCGCCCGTCAGTCCCAGGCCGTGGTCTCCCGCCATCAGGGTCAGGTTCCGGGCTTCGATCTGGTAGCTCACCGATGAGTCGTGGAGAAGGGCGGTCACCGCCGCCTCCATCTGGCCCTCCGGCTCCTGACATGCGCGCTTGGTGAGGACGATCTCGTCGAATTGGATCGTCGCACCGCTCAGCGAGTATGTGCCGCCACCGGAGTTGCACCCGGTGTTCACGGTGATGGTCCCGTCGGCGTGGAATTGCAGCGTTGCCACGACGTCAGCCGGGAAGCTCGACACCGTGTCCCCGTCGATGATCGAGACGACCGTCCAGGTCGGACCGACCAGGGCGAGGTCCGGATCGGCGATCTCGCGGTCCAGCAGGGTGATCACCGTGTCGTCGTGCGTCAGGACCAGCCCATCGCTGTCGAACGTGATGGACGGGTTCGAACCGAGGAACCCGAAGAGCCACTCGTCCTGGGCGGAGCGCTCCTCGTCGCAGCCCATCTCGGTCATGGAGCCGCCACGCGCCACCAGGTGCCCGTCGGAGATCGAGTAGTCGGCGCCGTAGATGTTGCACCCGGCTGAGGCGCCCAGGCGCCCATCGGCCAGGGTGAGTCGGATCCTTGTGGTTACCACGAGCGGACGCTCAATGCCGTCCTTCGTCACCGATGTGGAGAGGAATGTGCGCCCGTCGAGCGTCGCTCCCGGGGTCTGCGAGCAGGCGATGAGCAGAACCAGCACCGGGAGGAGCATTCGCCCAACTGTCATCATGTCCTCATGACGCATCGATCAGTCTGTGGGTTCCCCTTGGGCGGTTCCGGGACGACCGCATGAAGTTCGGGCTGCAGATCAGCAGCTTCACCTGGCCCGGTGGTCCGGAGGCGATCGGTCCAACCCTGGCGCGAGTCACGCGAACGGCCGACGACGCAGGCTTCGACTCGATCTGGGTGATGGACCACTTCTTCCAGATCCGCGGCCTCGGACCACCTGAGGCCCCGATGCTCGAGGGGACGTCGGCGCTGGCTTTCATGGCCGCGCACTCGGACCGAGCAAGGCTGGGTCTGATGGTGGGCGGCATCCACTACCGACAGCCGGGGCTGTGGATCAAGGCGACCACCACGCTCGACATCCTGTCGGGAGGGCGCGCCTGGTTCGGGATCGGGGCGGCCTGGAACGAAGAGGAGTCGGCCGGCCTGGGCTTTCCGATGCCTCGGCTGCGCGACCGCTTCGAGATGCTCGAGGAGTGCCTCCAGATGGCCCGCGCCATGTGGTCCGGCGGCAGCGGCAGCGGGGAATCGTTCGAGGGGCGTCATTACACGGCCACGCGGCTGCTGAACTCGCCGCAGTCGATCTCGCGGCCGCGCGTGCCGATCATGATCGGTGGGGGTGGGGAGAAGAAGACGCTGCGCCTCGTGGCCCAGTACGGCGATGCCTGCAACGTCTTCGGGGACGCCGCGAAGATCAGTCACAAATACGCGGTCCTGCGCGAGCACTGCGAACGGCTCGGGCGCCCCTACGAGGAGATCGAGCGCAGCACCCTGCAGTCGCTCGACCTTGAGCGTGAGTCGCCGGACCAGGTCGTCGAGCGCTTCGGCACGCTGAAGGAGGCTGGTGCCCAGCACATCTTGTTCAGCGTGCGCGGCGTGAACGATGTCTCGAAGCTCGAGCGCATCGGCGCGGAGGTCCTGCCGCAACTCTGCTAGCCCGGCCTGGGCCGCGGCGGCCGGCGATTGGGTCATCGTGACGGTCGCGATCACCACCACGGTCGCGATCTGCTTCTGCCGCGTCGTCCGCCTACGCACGGAGCGTATGGTTGCGCCATGCCTGAGGATCGGCCGACCGGGTTAATCGGGGAGATCTCGCACCGACCGGGCGTGGTGTTCCGGGTGGCGATCGGCATCTGCCGCATCCTGGCCGGCTGGGTCTTCGGGCTCCGGCTCGAACTGAATGGAGCCGAACACCTCCCCGTCGATGAGCGCGGCCGTCCGGTCGGCGGCTGGATCGCCGTGCCCGTGCCCCATCGGCGCTGGGTCGATCCATTCATCCTGTTGCTTCTGCTGCCGATTCAGCCGCGGGTTACGTTCTTTGCCGATGGCCGGGTGCTCTTCCGCACGAGGTTTCGGCGCTCCCTGTTCCGGGTCATCGGCGGGGTGGTGCCGGTCTGGCCGCGCGGCGGCCCGAAGGCGTTCTGGACGCACATCGAGGCCGCTCGGCGCGTGCTGGACGCGGGCGCCGTCTTCGTTATCTTTCCCGAGGCCGGTCCGCCGGCGGAACCTGATCGTGCCCGGACCATCGAGCCCGGCTTCGGCTACCTGGCGATGCGCACCGGGGTCCGACTGGTGCCGATGATCATCGGTGGGACCGGCGAGTTGTATCGGGGACGGAAGCTCGTGCTCCGTGTCCTCCCCGCGACCACCGCGCAGGAGCTTGCCGGGCTGCCGGCATCAGCGCCCATGCCGGAACCGAACAGCGCGGAGGAGCGCGCCGCTGCCCACCGTATAGCCGGGACTCTTGCCGAGCGGCTGGCGTCGCCGGTTGCCACGCTGCACGCCGAGGTGGAGCGCGCTGCCGAAGGCGACCGAAAGCGCTGGCGGTGGCTCACGCACTGGCTCGACTTTGACGCCGATGCGGCCGATGCCGCCCGCGCGGCGCGCAATGCCGGGAAGGAGCGCTAGCCCCGCAGCTCGGCCTCGACCTCGGCGATGGGGCGGACCGATCGTTCGCCGGTTGCGCGCTCGGTGACCTCCACGCCCCCGGCGGCGAGGGAGCGCGGGGAGATGGTCAGGATGCGCGGCATGCCCAGCAGTTCGGCATCGGTCAGCTTCACGCCGGGCGATTCGTCGCGGTCGTCGTACAGGATCTCGACGCCGGCGTCAGTCAAGCGCTGGTAGAGCCCCTCTGCCGCCTCGCTGACCGCGGGATCGCGTGACGCGCCCAGCGCCACGAGGTGCGCCGGGTACGGCGCCACTGATGCCGGCCAGGCGATCCCCTTGTCGTCGTGATGCGCCTCGACGATGCAGGCCATGGCCCTTCCCAGCCCGATCCCGTAGCTGCCCATCACCACCAGGTTGCGGCTGCCGTCCTCGGCCAGGTACGTTGAGCTGAGTGCCCTGGTGAAGTCGGTGCCCAGCTTGAAGATGTTGCCGACCTCGATCCCCTGGCGCAGGACGACCGGCGAACTGCAGTTCGGGCAGGCGTCACCGGCGCGCGCATTGGCGATATCGGTCACCAGGTCAGGGGTGAAATCGCGACCACGGTTGACGTTGAGCAGGTGGTAGCCGTGCCGGTTCGCTCCGGCGACCAGGTTCGGCGAGCGTGCCGCCAGCTCGTCCATGACGACCGTCGTGTCGTGGGCACCGATGGGTGACGCGTACCCCGGCTCCATGCCGGCCGCCTTGATCTCCTCGGTCTGCGCGGGACGGAGGCCGCCGATCGCCTTCACCGCGTTGCTCAGCTTCGTCTCGTTGACCTCGAAGTCGCCCCGCACGATGGCGGTGATCAGCCGACCGTCGCCGGTCACGAAGAAGGTGGCCTTGGCGGTTCGATCGGTCCCGACGCCGAGCAGCGCGGCCAGCGACGCGATGGTGGGCGTCTCAGGCGTTGCGACCTCCTCGGTCGGGCGCATCTCCTCCGGGGCAGGGTCCGGCGCGCCGACCGCGGCGATCTGCTGGTTGGCTGCGTACCCGCAGGCCTCGCAGATGACGAGCGTGTCCTCGCCCGCGTCGTTGAGGGCCATGAACTCGTGGGCCAGGCTGCCGCCCATGATGCCGACATCGGCGCCGACCGCCACCGTCTCGAGGCCAAGGCGCTCAAAGATCTTGACGTACGCGGCGTAATGCAGGTCGTAGGCGGCATCCAGCCCCGCTGCATCGGTGTCGAGGGAGTACGAGTCCTTCATCACGAACTCGCGCACCCGGATCAGGCCACCGCGCGAGCGCGGCTCGTCGCGGAACTTGGTCTGGAAGTGGTACACGATGGCCGGCAGCTGCCGGTAGCTTTTGACCAGGTCGCGCAGCAGGTCGGCGACCACCTCTTCGTGGGTCATGGCCAGCACCATGTCCCGGCCGGATCGGTCCTTGAAGCGGACCATCTCCGGGCCGATCTTGGCGTAGCGCCCGGTCTCGCGCCACAGGTCGGCGGGGTGCACGACGGGCATCTCCATCTCCTGCCCGCCGATGGCGTTCATCTCCTCGCGGATCACCTGCTCGATGCGCTGGCTGACCCGGAAGCCGAGCGGCAGCAGCGAGTAGATGCCCGCGCCCAGCTGGCGCACGTAGCCGGCGCGCACGAGCAACTTGTGCGACGCCATCTCGGCGTCGGCCGGGTCGTCGCGGAGCGAGGTGAAGAAGAGCTTGGAGAGGCGCATTGGAGCGTGAAGGATAGCCGACCGGCTAGGAGCCTCCCGGGTCCCCCTCGCGCGCGTCTTTGCCTTCGGGGTGGGGCAGCGCGTGCGCCAGCAGTTCGGCCGGACCCTCCCGCCCGTGTCCGTCCGCCAGACCGACCAGATGCTCGCTCTCGCGCAGGGCGCCGACCGGCAGGATCGCCAGCACCAACAGCCCCAGCGATGCCAGGAGCAGCCCATCGATGCCGAGCCATTCTGCCGCGCCGCCACCGGCCAGGCTGCCGGTGATCTGCCCGACCGCCAGGAAGACCGAGTAGAGGCCCATGATCGCTCCGCGGTCGGCAGGGTGCGCCTCGCTGATATCGGCGAGCAAGCCGAGCGCGGCGGGAGTGGCACCGGCCATCACGAAGAGGCCGGCGAGCATGCCCAGGCCAAGCGGGAGCTGTCCCGCCAGCCCGAGCGACTGCGAGTGGTTGAGCCCAAAGATGGAGCCGACCATCAGCAGGCCCCCGCCGATGCCGATCACGATGATCGTCGTGCGCCGGAACTGCTTGAAGCGTCCGCCCCAGTAGAAGAGCCCGGCGAAGAAGATCAGCAGCGCAACGCCGAGGCCCACGCTCACCTGGGTTGGCCCAAACCCGCCCATCAGGAGCTGGCCATCGAATCGTGCGGAAGGTGTGCGCACCAGCTGGAAGACCGATTGGGTCGTCCATGAGCCGAGCACCGCGTTGAGCGCGATCCAGGTCGGAGCGAGCAGCCAGACGCTGCGGCTCGACAGGACGCGTCGATACCGGGTCCAGTCGAAGGAGGACGGCCGAAGTTCGCCCGAGTGGACAGGGCGATCCGTTGCCCACGCCCGAGCATGGCCGTGATCGACCAGGTCGGCGACGCCCCAGCGGTAGATGCTGAACGAGATGCCGTAGATGCCCGCGTTCAGCAGGAACGCGACGCGCGCGAAGAGCTCCCACAGCGGTCCGGCCGCCACGATCCCGACCCCCAGTCCGGCCAGCGTCGCGGCCTCGAAGCGGGCGACCGTCCTGCCGCGCAGTTGCTCATCCCGGCTCGTGGCGACCGCGATGTAGCCCAGGATCGATGGAATGCTGGCCCCGGCCGCGGCTCCCTCGAGCCAGCGCGTGACGCCAAGCAGAAAGAGGTCGGTGGTGGCCGCGGTCAGCAGCACTGCCACGGCGCCGAAGACCGGGCCCCACTGCATCACCCGGTGCGCCCCGAGCCGATCGGAAAGGACCCCGAAGCCGGGCGACAGGACCAGCTCGGCCATGAAATAGGTGGCGGTCAGCAGCCCGACCATGAAGGCGGTGACCTCCGGCCCACCATGCTTCGGGAGGTCCGCCATGTAGTACAGGAACAGGCCGCCGGTCAGGCCGGTGCTGAAGCGCAGCGTGAAGGTGCCGGCGAGGACCGCGGCGATCGATCGGTTCACGGGATACGAAGGGTAGCCGCTCGACCGGTTCCTCTGCGTTGCCGCGGGACCTGCCGTGGATGGGCGGATCAGAGGGACGGCGGCGAGTCTCCCGGGCCTGGCGCTGATTCCTCCGGATCGCGGTCCGCTGGCACCGCCCCGGGTCCGGCCGCGGTGCGCGGTAGACGACGACGACGACGCCAGATGAGCAGCCCGCCGCCAACCGCGATCGTGCCGCCACCGCCGAGCAGCAGCCGGTCGCGGCCCGCGGCTTCAGCGCCGTTCCGGGTCGTGCTGGCTGCCATGGCCGCCTTGTCCGCCGCCGCGCTGTCCCCTGTCTCCCACGCCTCCATGGATGCTGCCAGGTCGGCGGCCGGATCGGCGAGCAGCAGGCCGACCCACTCGAGCGGCCCGAGTTCGTCGGCTAGGCTCAGCACGGCGTCGTCGATCGCCTCGAGCGCGTCCAGCGCGCCGAGCGCTTCGGACCGCGCCGCGGCGAATCCAGTGTCACCCTCGAAGGCGACACGGAGGTCGTCGGGCGGCGCGATATCCAGCGTCGTCGCCCGGGCGACGATCTCGTCGCGGAGGTCGATCACCTCGGCCGCCTGGTCAAGCTGTTCGAGCGTCTCGCTGAAGAGCCACGAGCTCAGGTCGTAGCGGAGCGCACCCGGCAGCTCCCAGGGCCCGGCTGCTGCGACGACCTGCATGTATCGCTCGCGCGCCTCGGCCCGATCCTCGAGGAGCCCACGTTCACCGGCGCTGACCACCCATTCCGACCAGAGGTCGTCGTACTCGGCGTCGGTGCGCTCCTCCAGCAGGTCGAGCAGACGCTGCCAGCCGGGCTGGTTGGCGGGCACGCCGGAGGTCGCCGGGCCGTCGTCGCGCACCGGCTGATAGGCCGTCTCGCCATCGTTCGCGGCCCTCCAGACGAGCTGGAGCGCGCCCAGGTCGGTCCGATCGAGGATCAGCTCGGCGAGTTGGTAGGCGGCCGCGTAGGCGAACGCCTCGACATCCGGGTCCTCGGCGCCGATATCGCCCCAGTCGTTCAGGGCGATTCTGACCGCCAGCAGCTCATCGGTCAGCTCAAAGACCTCACCAGACTCGCCCACCGCCGCTGCAGCGTGTACCCCGTAGAACTCGGCCCACGCCTCGCCGATCCACCTTTCGCGGAAGAGATCCTGGTTGAACCATGCGTGGGCCGCCTCGTGCAGCGCCACCAGCGCGTCCGCGTCATAGCGGACGGTGATGAGCTCGGTGGACTTGTTGTAGATGCCCGCGTAGTCGCCAAGCCGCCGGGTGGCCGACTCCTCGACCTTGAGTTCCCCGTGGACCGGCCACGGAAGTCCGATCAGCTCCTGGAGCGCCGGCAGGCCGACGGTGAGGAGCTCCTGCATGCGGCCACTCCAGGCCGGGTCGTCGTCCCAGGCGCGGACGCGGACGACGGCATGCGACCCGCCGATATCGAGTCCGAACACGGTGGCCGCGAAGATCCCCGGCCGCTCGGCGATGAGATAGACGAACCAGTCGCCCGGTTCGCTGACGCTCGCGCGCAGGACCGTGCTCCCGTCCGCCTGTTGGAGCGAGGTCAGATCACTGCCGGACCAGGTGGGGCTGAAGGTGGGGGGCAGGATCACCGTCACGCTCCCGCCCGCCGTACCTTCGGTACCGAAGGCCCAGACCGGGAAGGCCACCACGCTGCGACCGATGCGGACGTCGCGCCCCGCCTCGCCGCCCGCGTCGACGAGGTCGAAACCCACGCGAAACGGGTAGTTCTGGCGGTAGAACACCCCGCGCGAAAAAGTGATCGCGATGACGCGATAGTCCTCGGTCGATTCCTCTATGCCCACGCCGAGCCGCGTGCCCCCCGAGCTCGCTGTGAAGGAGGCCGCGGCGGCAGGCACGGCGAATGACATGCCGGTGTAGTAGACCTGCGCGTCCGGTGTGTCGGGCTCATTAGACGTGGCGACGATGTCGATGACAACCCGCACGCCGCCGCCGTCCGGAAGGACCGTGTATGTCGTGTCTGCCACCGTCACCAGGCCGCCGGCAGCGCGGACCGGGGACGATCGCGGGAAGACGGCCGGAGTGGAGGCCAGCAGGCCGATGGCGAGCACGGTCGCCAGGGACGCCCAACTGCCGCGCAAGCGCATGGCCGAAGGGTACTACCCCCGCAGGCGCGGCCGGTGCGGGAGATCAAGCGCCCGCCCGGTTTCCCGGGCGGGCGTGAGCGGTGCCGATGCGCGGCGCGGCGATCAGACGGTGGCTGCGGGAGTCTCGAGTCCGAAGGCGGTCTCCAACTGCTCGGCCGGGCGGAAGCCGACCGCGGCGCGCGGCGGCTCCCCGGGCGCGAAGTAGGCGACGGTCGGGATGCTCATCACCCCGTAGTGCATGGCGGTGTGGGGGTTGGCATCCACGTCGAGCTTGACGACGTCCACCGACCCGGCGTACTTCTCCGCCAGCTTTTCGATCTCAGGGGCGACCAGGCGACACGGGCCGCACCAGGCAGCCCAGAAGTCGACAATCACCGGCTTGTCGTTCTCGATGACGAGCTGCTGGAAGTTGGCGTCGGTTGCCTCGCGTACGTTGGACATCGGTCTGTAAAGGTTCCTTTCTGTGCCACTCGTTTAGCGAGCGACCTGCTGAAGCATGCGATAGGCCTCGAGGACGCGCGCGTCCGCCAGGCGATAGAAGACGGTGTTGCCCTCCCGTCGGCTGGCCACGATGCCTGCCTGCCGCAGGACCGCGAGGTGCTGGCTCATGTTCGGCACCTGGCACCCGATATCGCGTGAAAGATCGCTCACGGAGCGCTCACCCTCGGCCAGGCGTTCGACCACGCACAGGCGCTTCGAGTCGGAGAGTGCCCGGGCGATGATTGCCGCCCGGTCGCGCAGCGTGTCGGATGGAAGGGTCGCGGTCATGACCCGATTCTCTCACTTGTTGCGCAACTACGCAAGTAGTCCGATCGTCCGGATCTCCGATCAGCCCGGCGTCTCGTCCGGCGTGCCGCTCGGCCCCTCGTCCCGCGCCTCGGCTGGTGGTACCTGGACGGTCCGATGCACCTCGGTGGTCGTGCCGATCTGCGATCGGCTCGGGGCGCCGGTGAAGCGCGACGCCGTCAGGCGTACCAGACCGGCCCCGCCGAACAGGATCGCGAAGGCGGGGTAGCCGCCCATCAGCATGACCGCCGACCCGCCCAGCAGGCCGCCGCCGTAGGCCAGGACGTAGCGCACCACGAAGTGGCTCTGGAAGGCGATCACCTCCGGCCCGGTCGCAAGCCGGAAGAGACGCTCGTTCGCGGAGAGCTGTCCGGCCGTGTCGCCGGCCGCCATGGCCACGGCGATCACCACCAGGACCGCCGCCGCGTAGGGGTTGGCCGGATGCGCGGCGAGGCCCAGCAGCAGGGCGACTCCGCGGAGCAGCATTGATGCGCGCAGCATTCGTGATGCCGAACTGCGGGCCAGCCTGGAGCTGACGACCAGCGAGGCCAGCACCAGCGTGCCGGACGAGATCGCCGACAGCGCGATGGCGAAGCCGGGGCCGGTGCCCAGCACGGCGATTGCATAGACCGCCAGGAAGGGCGCCAGCCCCGCGGCCAGTGACGCCAGCGTGAGGACGCGTGCGAGCCCGCGCAGGCGATCGTCCTCGTCCTGCGCCCATGGCGCCTGGCGCGGCACGCGCACCCTGCCCGGCGATGGGATGCGCCGCAGCGCGATGGCCGGGATGAGGCCGGCCACGCCGGAGACGCCGAACGGGACGGCGTAGGCCCAGATGCCGATGCCGCTCACCAGGTCGTCCATGCCGAGCGCCAGCGGCAGCAGGACTATCGACCCGATGCCGAGGGCGATCCCGGCCAGCCGCGGACCGATGACTCGACGCTCCGCGTCGGGGAGGATGATCTGGTACCACGATTGAAGCGACCCGTACGCGATGGCTCCGATCGATCCGAAGAACCCGACCACCAGCGCAACGAGGGCGATCGTCACGGCGTCCGAGGCGATCCCCGTGGCATTCAGCGCCACGATCCCGGCGAGCAGCAGCCCACGCGGCTCGGCAACGGTGGCGCCGACGACGACCAGGCCACGCAGGTTGCCGTTCGTCCGATCCAGGAGGTTCGGCAGCAGTCGCTGGCCCATGGTGCCGAGAACGGGCAGCACGGCCAGGATGGTGGCCAGCGCCGGGTGCGCTCCCAGCGAGAGCAGCAATGGAATGACGATGGCCGGACCCGCCAACGGGCCGATGAAGCCCTGTGCCACGGCCAGCAGTCGGAATGGGCGGTAGCGACGTCGCGCGAAGGAGCGCCAGTCGCCGAGGGGTTCAGTGGGATCGGGAGTCACGCGCGGAAGCGTAGAAGAACGCGACAGACTAGGTGTCGTCCTGCCGGTTCAGGATGTGGGCATGACGATTCAACTGACCTGCCCGTGGTGCGAGGACGAGCTCGCGTTCCTGGTTGACGAGACCGCCGATGAGCTGGTGTGCAGCGGCTGCGCGATGCGCATGCAGTTCGCGCCGGACCCGGAGGTCACCTACGCCCTGCTGTACGCCTCGGCTGCCTGAGGACCGGTTCCTCCGCGGGGCGCAGCTCCGCAGGGAGTGAGAGGCCGAGGCCTTCCAGCAGGTGCGCCGCCGTGCGCCGCTCGCGGAGGCGGATCGCCCCATCCCCGCGCGTGCGATGCCGCTGGTTCGGGAGCAGCACCAGTTCGACGGCGCGTCCGACTGCCTGCATGGCGGCGATGAGCCGTCTGCTGTGCCGAAGGTGCACGTTCTCATCAAGCGTGCCATGGACGAGCAACAGATCGCCGGTCACCTCGGCCGCGCGTCCTGGTAGCGAGCTGTCCCGGTAGGCGTCGGTCTGCTGCGCCGGGTGGCCCAGGTAGCGCTCCGTGTACGCGGTGTCGTAGCCCGACCACTCGACTACCGGCGCACCCGCCACGCCGACGCGAAACAGGTCGGGCTCGCGCGCCATGCACATCACCGTCATGAATCCGCCGTAGCTCCACCCGGTGATCGCCACACGTTCGGGGGCGATCTCGCCGCGAGCTGCGAGATCGCGCACTGCCGCCGCCTGGTCGGCCACCTCCACCGATCCTAAGCGGCCGCCAAGGGCGGCCTCGAATGCGGCGCCGCGGTTGTTCGTGCCGCGGTTGTCGACCATCAATACGGCGGCGCCCTGCTGACGCAGGTATTGCCGGAGCAGGTGCGACGTCACCTCCCACGACCGCTTCACGTACTGCGAGTGCGGCCCCCCGTAGACCCACACCACGCAGGGCGGCGGGTCGTCCGTGTCGCTCGGGTGGCCGGTCGGACGGTAGAGGGCCGCGTGGAGCATGGCATGCCCGTCGGCCGCCGTGAGCTCCAGGAACTTCGGCGGGTCGAGTCCCATCGCCGCGGCAGTCATCGAGGGCGCCCAGATCGGGATCGGAGCAACCCCGCCGCGCGAGTGGACGCTGACCCGGGGTGCGTGATCGGGGTCCGAGAAGGTGTCGATCCAGCGCGTGCCATCGGGCGACACCACGATCTCGTGCCAGCCCGGCTCCGCGGTGAGACGCTGCGGATCGGTGACCGGCCGCGGGGCGTCCAGCGGAACGGCGTACAGGTGGCGCTCCAGCACGCTGTCGCGCGTAGCGGTGAAGAGCACCTCGTTCCGCTCGCTGCTGGCACCTACGACGCCGGTGACAACCCATGCGCCGGCGGTGAGGTTTCGCAGCAGGTCCCCTTCGTGGCTCCGCAGCTCGAGGTGCCGGAAGCCGCCGCGCTCGCTTGTGCTCAGGATCCGTCCATCGGCGAGGACTCGGGTGGCGTGGTCCAGGTTGATCCACGGGTCGGCGTCCTCGACCCACACTTCCCGTGCCGACCCGTGGGGCGCGACGCGCCACCACTGCAGCGACCGCTGATCCCGGGGCATGATCGCCACGATCCAGCCACCGGCTGGGTCGGCCACGACGCGGGCAAGGTAGTCGTCGGCCGCCATCGGCAGGTCCACGCTGGTCGTGCCAGCGGCATCCACCGTCGTGATGCGCAGCTCCATTGCCGCGTTCGGGCCGCCGGCGAACGGGTAGCGATGCGTCTCGTGCTCATCTCCTGCGCCTCCCTCGGCAACGTCGAATGGCGCGATTGCCCGCTCATCGACGCGTGCGAAGGCGATGGTCCGCGAGTCCGAGCCCCACCACAGTCCGTCGAAGCGGTCGAGCTCCTCGGCGGCGACGTACTCGGCGAGGCCGTTGGTCACGCCGGGCTCTGCGTCGTGAGTCACGCGCCTCGGCGATCCGCCGTCGACCGGCGCGGTCCACAGATCACCGTCCACCACGAAGGCGACCCAGTTCCCGTCCGGACTGAGAGCGGCGCCGGCCGCGCGCTCGATTCCGGCCAGCGGGGCGAGGTCCCGCCACGGACGATCTCCGCGGGCGACGCACACCCGTCCGCCGAGTGGCACCAGGAGCGTCGGGACCGTGGCATCGGTGGCCCAGGCGTGGCTCGTAACCCCGAGGTCGGTTGTCCGCGAGCGCTCCCGCCGCAGGCGCTCCTCCAGCCCGATCGACTCCTCGCGCTCGGTCCCCGCGGCCGCCCCGACGATCGGCCGGCGCTCCCCCGAGTCGAGGTCGTGCTGCCAGAGCGACCGGACCAGCGAGCCGTCCTCGCTGTAGAGGTAGGTGATGGCGCGGTTGCCCGGCACGAATGCCACCCCGGCGGGATGGTCCATCCCCGGAAGCGGCAGCCTGGAGAGATCGTCGAGCGTGAGGCGCCGACTCATCGGCGCGCCAGGATCTCGTCGAGCGGCTTCTTCTCGATCTCCGGCACGGTTGCGTCGGGCGCCGGGTAGCCGACCGGGATGACTACGTACGCACGTTCGTTCTCCGGGCGACCGAGAAGATCGCGCAGGAAGCCCATCGGGTTGGGCGTGTGCGTCAGGGTTGCCAGGCCGGCGTGCGTGAGCGACGCCAGGAGGAAGCCGACCGCGATACCGACCGACTCACGCACGTAGTAGTGCTTCACCTTGTGCGTGGCGCCGGCCGCATCGGTCCGCAGCCCGTACGCGTGCTCGAAGACGACGATCAGGTACGGAGCATCGGTCATGTGGGGCTTGTGCCAGTCGGTGCCGAGCGGCTCGAGCGCGGCCAGCCACTCCGGCGACATGCGGCGCTCGTACGACTCCTGCTCTTCCGCCTCAGCCGCATCGCGGATGCGCTGCTTCGTTTCAGGGTCCTCGACGACGACAAAGGTCCACGGCTGCTGATTGGCGCCGCTCGGTGCGGATCCCGCGGCCCGGATCGCGTTCTCGATCAGCTCCCACGGTACCGACTCGCGAGAGAAGGCGCGGATCGACCGCCGCCGGCTCATCACCTCGTTGAAGCGACGCGAGGCGTCTCGCCGCTCCGCTTCGCTCAGATTCGGGGCGACGTGGGGGACCGGTCGGTATGGCATGGACCGATGATAGGGCCGCGGTTCAGGCGACCTCGATCTCGATCGTGTCGATCCGATCACCGGGATTGCGATCGCGCTGGGGGTCACGCTCGCGGATGGCGAGCAGGACGTCCATCCCCTCGGTGATGCGCCCGAAGACGCTGTGGCGCCCGTCCAGGTGCGGCGTTGCGGCGTAGGTGATGAAGAACTGCGAGCCGTTGGTCCCTGGGCCCGAGTTGGCCATCGACAGGACTCCCGGTCCGGCGTGGCGGCGCGCCGATGAGACCTCGTCGCGGAAGGTGTAGCCCGGTCCGCCGCTGCCGGTGCCGGTCGGGTCGCCGCCCTGGGCCATGAAGCCAGGGATCACCCGGTGGAAGGTGGTGCCGTCGTAGTAGCCGGCCCGTGCCAGGTTGATGAAGTTCTCGACCGTCAGCGGTGCGTCGGCCGAGAAGAGCTCGCAGGTCATCTCGCCCCGCTGGGTCTTGACGCGGGCGGTGTAGGACTTGGCCAGGTCGAGGGTGCCGGTCGGCGGCGTCGGTCGGTCGGGCATGAAGTCTCCGCAATTGGTGCTTGGGTCAGACCGATCCTAACGGAGTGGCGTCATTCGAGCCTACTGCTCGATGTCGATCACCAGTCTGCTGGGGCTCTCCAGCGCAAAGACCCGCAGGCAGGCACCACCGTTGAGGCCGATGTACCACGTGCTGACCGCCTCGAAGTCACCGCCTCGGACCAGGTGGGCGAGGCGGGGGAAGCCCGGGGTGAAACTGTTCGGCCCGTCGTAGACGACCACGCCGTCGGGGTTCACGGCGCTCGCGCCGGTCATGGTGACCCGGAGGAACGCCGAACCGATGACTACCACCGGCAGCCCGCTGGCATCCTCGTAGAAGGGCGGCAGCGCCGCCGCCACGGTGACGGTCGGGATCCCGGAATCAAACTCGAAGACGACCCGGTCGTACCCGTCGTGGGTGCCGATCCGGACGTCGGTAATGGTCGCTCTCGGCGTGGTGGCGGCCAGGCCGGTGCTGGGCGAGCAGGCAAAGCCGGGAAGGTCGGCGCTCGGCTCGGCGCTGGCCGATTCACTCGGGGAGGCCGTCAAGCTCACGGTCGGTTCGGGGGCCGTCGGCGTTGCGCTGGCGGTCGGCTCCGTGCTTGCCACGCCTGGAGTCAGGCTCGGCTGGAGGCTCGCCGTCGAAGCGGCGGGGGAGGATGCGCTGGTACAACCGCCCAGGATCGCCGCCGCCATGACGGCGATGACCGCCGAGCGCCTGCGGCGAGTGGCTTCGGTCATCGGGCGATCCTCCTGGGCGCTGGTGTGCGTGTCCCGGTCAGTCTACGAATGGTACCCATGCGCCCATCGGACGATCGGGACGCCCGCCTCGTTACGTGCCCGCGGCGCCGATCCGCTCAGTAAGCAGCCGTTGCTCGGCGGGATTATCGGTGAGCGCCAGTGCCCGTCGGTCTGCGTCGCGGGCTTCGTGTCCGCGGCCGAGGCGACGCAGGAGCTCGGCGCGGACCGCGTGATACAGGTGGTAACCGTCGAGGCGTCCGGCCAGCAGATCCACCTGTTCCATCGCCACCGCGGGACCCTCCACCTCGGCCAGCGCCACCGCCCGGTTGAGCGCCACCACCGGTGAGGGCCGGGCGGCCATGAGGCGGTCGTAGCGGCGGACGATCTCCGCCCAGTCGGTCTCCGAGTAGTCCGGCGCCGCTGCATGGACGGCCAGAATCGCGGCCTGCAGCTGGTAGGGGCCCTGGGGTCCCATCCGATCCGCCCGATCCAGGATCTCGATTGCGGCACGGATGGCATCCAGATCCCAGCGTGAGCGGTCCTGGTCGGCCAGTCGAACCAGCGATCCGTTCGGCGCGAAGCGGGCGTCGGCGCGGGCGAGGTGCAGGAGCATCAGCGCCTGGAGTCCACGCGGCTCCGGCTCGTCCGGCATGAGCTGGACGAGGAGCGAGGTGAGCCACGCGGCGTCGGTGGCAAGCTCCCTGCGCTCGGCAGCCTCACCGTGGCTGGCTAGGTAGCCCTCGTTGAAGATCAGGTAGAGCACCGCCAGGACCTGGTCGAGCCGAGCTGGTAACTCCGCGTCATCCGGAACGCGATACGGGATACCGGCATCGCGGATCTTTCGCTTGGCGCGGGCCAGGCGCTGCGCAACGGTCGCCTCCGGCACCAGGAAGGCTCGGGCCACCGCCGGCGTCTCGAGGCCGCCGACGATGCGGAGCGTGAGCGCCACCTGCGCCTCACGGCTGAGCGCGGGGTGGCAGCATGTGAAGAGCAGACGCAGGCGGTCGTCGGCACCCAGCGGGCCGTCCGTATTGATCGGTCGATCCATCTCTTCGGCCTCTGCCTGCATCTGGGTCAGTCGGGCGCGGTAGCGGGCGTCGCGCCGCAGCCGGTCCACCGCGCGCCGGCGCGCGGTGGTCATCAGCCAGGCGCCGGGATTGCGAGGCACCCCGTCCGCGGGCCAGTGCTCGAGGGCCGCGACGGCGGCGTCCTGGACGAGCTCCTCGGCCAGGTCCCAGTCGCCCAGGATCCGTACCAGGGCCGCGACGAGTCGCGTGCGCTCCTCGCGGAGCACGCGGTCAAGCGACGCTCCGACCGACGCTCCGACCGATACGTCGCCGGCCACGCTCCCCGTCTATTCCCCCCGGACCACGACCGGACGGATCTCCAGGACGTCGGGGCCTGGCCACGACGAGGCGAGACGGATCGCGGCATCGAGATCGGGCACTTCAAGGATCCCGTAGCCGCCGACCATCTCCTTGCCCTCGACGAACGGCCCGTCGGTGATCGTCACCGCGCCGCCGGGATCGCGACGAACCGTGGTGGCCGTCGACGCGGACTGGAGCTGATGCCCCTCGATGATCTCGCCACTGGCCTCATGCTCACCCCACCAGGCGCCGATCTGCGCGTACAGTGCGCCCTGATCGGCCTCACTCAGGTAGTCCCAGGCATCCTCGGCTCCGCCGATCAGCAGCATGTACCTCATTGATCTTCTCCTGTGTACCCGCGCCCGTGCACCCCTGAGTGGGGCGTTCATTGTGACGACGAACGGGACGCGCCAGATTCGACAGATCGCATGCCTGTGCGAATCGTGCCGCACAATGCGCCGATGACCAATCCGAGCCGACCGTCAACCCTGGCGGTAGCGATCGCGCTCGGCACCGTCTACATCCTGTGGGGTTCGACCTACCTGGCGATCGCCTACGTGGTCGAGACGATGCCCCCATTCCTGGCCGGCGGGGTCCGCTTCCTGTTTGCCGGAGCGATGCTGATCGCCTTCCTGGTCGCCCGGGACCGATGGCGCCGACGCCGATCCAACGACGTTGCCCGGATCGCGGCGCCGCGGGCGGTCGAATGGCGGACTGCGCTCATCGTCGGCACGCTCCTCCTGCTCGGCGGCAACGGCGGCGTGATGCTCGCCGAGCAGACCGTCCCGTCCGGAATCGCGGCGGTGATCATCGCGACCACACCGATCTGGTTCAGCCTGTTCGATGCGCTGACCACGCGCCGCGCGCCGAGCCGGCTGGCGATCGGCGGCGTGCTGATCGGCCTGGTGGGGGTGGCGATCCTGCTGCTGCCCACGGGGGGGATCGAGCGCCTCGACCCGCTGGGCATCGGGATCCTGCTTGGTGCGGCCATCTGCTGGGCGTCCGGGTCGATCTACGCGCGACAGGCTCCGATGCCGCCGAGCCGACTGCTCGGCGCCGGCATGCAACAGGTCGCCGGCGGCCTCGTCCTGCTGCTCGTCGCTACCGGGACCGGCGAGGTCGCCCGCTTCGATCCCGCGGCAGTCTCGACCGAGTCCCTGCTGGGCTTCGTGTTCCTCATCGTCTTCGGCTCGCTGGCGGCCTTCAGTGCGTATGCCTGGCTGCTGCACCACGTGCCGGTGACGACGGTGGCGACCTACGCCTACGTCAATCCGCTGGTGGCGGTGGGGCTCGGGATCGCCTTTCGCGGCGAGACGCTCTCTGGGCGGTCACTGCTGGCGGCCGCGATCATCATCGGTGCGGTGGTGGCCATGGTCAGCGGGCGTCCATCGCAGGCCGAGGAGCCCGGCCCGTCGCCGGAGGTCGCCGCTCTGGCGCCCGAGGAAACGGAGCAGCCGGAGGAGGGCGCCGCGTGAGCCATCGGATCGAGGTCGGGTGCCGGGCGGAAGGGACGCGATTGGTCTGCAGCGTAGTGGTGGGAGTGGATTCCGGCGCCACGCATCACGAGGTGACCGTCAGCCGCGACCTCCTTGCCGAGCTGCGTCCCGGCGCGGGGGCACCGGACGGGCTGGTGCGCGACTCGTTCACCCTCCTGCTGGAGCGTGAACCGCGCGAGTCGATCCTGCGCAGCTTCGACCTGCCGCTCATCGGCCGCTACTTTGCGGAGTGGGAGGCCAAGATCCGGGAGCCCCGGGCCGGGAGCTGACCGCGGGAGCGCTTCGTCAGGGCAGGAAGTCCACCTCTGCGTGGTTCCAGATGCGCTGGATGACGTAGCGGCCGTCGCCCTCCGGGTCGAGCAGGCTGGCGCGGGCGTGGCGGACCATGACGGTCGGGCGAAGCCGGACGTTCACCAGCGTCTTGCCCCGGAACGTCATGTCCAGGATGACTCCCTCCTGTGTCTCCTGCCACCAGTACTGCCCGAACATGTAATTCCCGGGGCTCGCGAGGACCAGGCTCACGCCCTCAGGTCGGCTTCGGAGGAGGAGCGGCCCGGCAACGTGCGTGCCGGCGCCGATGACGTGGTCGCAGCCGGCCGCATCGAACCAACCCAGCTGCGTGACCTGAACCTGCCACAGATCGTCGTGGTACTCGGCGCCGCCCCACCACTGGGGGCTGCAGATGACGACGTCGGCGCCGCCGGCCCGGGCTCGGCGCACGGCCTCGTTGACGTTCTCCTCGGTGATCCACGGGACGCCCGGCGTATCGGCGTCAGCTGCCGCGACGCCGGAGACGTCGTTCCAGGCAACGACTGCGACCTTCAGACCGGCCACCTCGATGTAGGCCGGTTCGATGGCCTCGTCGAGGTTCATCCCCAGCCCTGTCCGCGGGATGCCGTACGCGTCCAGCAGCTCGAGCGTCGAACGGATGCCCTCGACCCCGCGGTCGCTCATGTGATTGGCGGCGAGGTAGACGGCGTCGAGGCCCAGCGTATCCCGCCACAGCGGGAGCACATCCTCGGGGACGGCGAAGACGAGCGCAAAGCCACGGTTCGGCTCCCAATCTTCGGTTGGCACGATCGGGCACTCGTGGTCGGCGATCGCGACATCGGATCGCCTGAGGATGCTCGGCGTTACGCCGTCATTGCCGGTCTCGATCGGCTGCACGGTGAAATACGGGCCCTCGTCGGGGGGATCGACGACCGCGCCGCCCTGGTACTCGGCGGTCCCGCCGTTGAAGACCCAATCCCAGCCCTTGCCGAGCACGACCGCCTCGTAGGCGGCGTCACGATCAGCGCACAGGCTGCCGATCGACGTCATCGTCCAGACCTTCGATGGGTCGTACTCGGTCCAGGCCGGGTCGAGCGCGGGGCCGCCGGGTGCTGCCGAGCCGATGACCGGGTACGGCATGGCGCGGGCCTCCGGATCGCCGAACAGGTCCGGTCCGAAGAGCCCGAACGGCCCGTCGCCCGCAATCGAGAGGACCTTTGTCGCCGGCTCGACCAGTCCCGGCGGCAGGACGGCGACGCGCGTCTGGTCGGTCTCGAGCGACGCCGCGATCTCGTCGGCCGCGAGACACGGTACGGCCGCGGTGAGCGTCGGCCGCTCGACCTGCACACCGCAGGGCACCACCAGCCCTCCGTGGCTGTTGAGCGTGATGAGTTCGTGGAGGGTGATCGTGGACTTGAGGTTCGTGATGCCGGTGACGACCGCGAGCGGGAAGGGAACGGGCGGGGTCGGTGTGGGAGCGACGGTCGGTGATGGCACCGATGTCGGTGCGACGGTGGGTGAGGTCGCGGGCGTGGGACTCACCGTGCCGCATCCGGCGAGGAGCGCCACGACGACTACGACGGCGGCGCGTCGGAACGTCGCTCGCGTGTTCACGGCGCTATCGTAGACGTCCAAGTGGCCATGGATCCGCCCGACGACGCGTGTGTTTCCCAGCGCCGACCCGCGAGCCGTCTGCGCGCCGACGGTCGCAGGGTTTCGCCCTCCATGCGCTCGCGGGCGCTCGCCGCGCTCGCCCTCGGTGCAGCGCTCCTCGCGGTGCCGGTGGCCGCTCCCTCCCCCGTCGATGCGATCGGGCCGCTCCCGGAATGTCGCCTCGCCGACATCCTGACGGTCCCGCGCGACTACGACAGCTGGAGCATCACGCTGGTGGACTGGCTCCTTTCCGTCGGGGAGGACTACGTGCCACCCGATCTCGTGCCGGTGAGCGACGCGGGCATCGACGGGCCGGGGTACATCCGCGCGGTGGCGACCGACGATCTCGCCGCCATGACCGAAGCCGCAGCCGCGGCCGGTACGCCGATCGCCGTCAACAGCCCGTACCGGAGTTACGCGGAGCAGGTCGCGAGCTTCAACGGGTGGGTCGGCGTCGATGGGTACGACGTCGCGAGCACCTACTCGCAGCGGCCGGGCCACTCGGAGCATCAGCTCGGCCTGACGATCGACTTCATGACGAAAGGGGGCGGCAGCGCGCTCCAGGGGGACTGGGCGACGACCCCGTCAGGCGCCTGGATGGCCGAACATGCCTGGGAGTACGGGTGGGTGCTGAGCTATCCGAAGGGTGCCGGGGGTTCTTATGAATGGTCGGACGCTACCTGCTTCCACTACGAGCCGTGGCACTACCGCTACCTCGGGCGGGAGATCGCCGCGGAGGTGCACGAGTCGGGACTGACCATCCGGGAGTACCTGTGGACGCACTTCACGATGGTCGATCCAACCACCGGTCTGCCGATTCCGACCGCGACGCCGACCCCGTCGCCCACCCCGACCCCGTCGCCCCGGGTGACCCCGACCGCTTCGCCTTCCGCGACCCCGAGCCACACGCCGATGTCGCCCACCGGATCGGCCAGCCCCGCCGGTGAGTGGTTGGGGCTCGATCCGCCGGTCGCCGCCGCCGTCTTCGTCCTCATCGGCCTCCTGGTCCTGACGCCGATCGCCCTGGCTGCCCGACGCGGCCTTATCCGGCGGTAGTCCCCAGGGCGGGTGTCGGGCCTACGGTGGCATGTGCACGCTCAGAGGGGGGTAGCCGGCCGCGAACCCCCCTTAGGTGACCTCGACCGGCAGATCGAACCATATCTCGGTGCGGCCGTTGGCAGACGACGCGCCGACGGCGCCGCCGTGCGCCTCGACGATCTGGCGCACGATGGCGAGACCGATCCCGCTGCCACCGCTGGTGCGGGCGCGCGAGGGGTCCACCCGATACAGGCGCTCCCAGATGAGCGGCAGCTCGTCGGCGGGGATCTCCGCGCCGGAGTTGGCCACCGCGCAGCGTACCCGTCCGCCCGATGACGACAGGGAGACGCTCACCTCTCCGCCGTCATCGGCGTAGCGCGCCGCATTCTGCATCAGGTTGCCGAGCACCTGGCCCAGGCCGTGGGGATCGCCCAGGAGTGTCGGCAGCCGGTCGGGAGCCTCTACACGCAGCGTGATCCGCCGCCGCGCGAGTTCGGGTGCCTGCAGCTCCGCGGCACGGGCCGCCAGAACCGCGAGGTCGATCGCTTCGCGAGCCGGAGGCGGCATCTCTGCCTCACCGCGCGCCAGCCGATCGAGGCCCTCCACCAGGCGGGAGAGCCGGACGATCTCTTCGTGGATGGTGCGCAGCATCTCCGGTGTCGGCTCCACCACGCCATCGGCCAGGGCCTCGGTATAGCCCTGCAGGCTGGTGAGCGGCGTCCGCAGCTCATGGGCCACGTCCTCCACCAGCGCACGCCGAAGCTGCTCGACTCGTTGCAGGTCGGCGGCCATCTGGTTGAACGCGTCAGCGAGCCGCTGCAGCTCGCGGTCGGGTGCCGCCGGGACGCGCGCCGCGAGATCACCCGCGGCGATGGCACGAGTGGCGTCTGCCAGCTGGTCGAGCGGGCGCAGGATTCGACGCAGGAGCCACCATGCCGCCAGGGTCCCCAGGACGACTCCGGCGCCGGCACCGATCAGCAGGACCCGCCCCACGTACTGGTCGAACATCGCCTGCGCCTCGTCAGCCGAGAAGCCGCCCTCCATGGCGAGGTGCATGATCTGTTCGGCGCTGAAGCGTTGCACCGCGACGATCATCACGATCGCCACGGTCACGGCCATGGCGCTGAAGATGCCGATCAGGCGCCACCGCAGCGAGCCCATCGGTCCCAACGCCCTCAGCCGGGCCCTGGCGTCAGGTCGCGCTGCTCCACCGCGCCGACGAACTTGTAGCCCACCGTCCGAACGGTCGCCACGAAGCGGGGTGACGCGGCAGGATCGCCGAGCTTGCGCCGCAGGCGTCCCAGGTGAACGTCGATCGTCCGGTCGATGATCCCCGGGTCGTCGTTTCCGTGGAGGGCGTCGATCAGGTCGTCGCGCGACAGGACGCGCCCCGGTCGCCGCATCAGGGCGTGCAGCAGGCGAAACTCGAACGGTGTCAGGTCAAGGGTCCGGCCGTCCAGCCGCGCCTCGACCGCCCCGGCATCGACCTCGAGGGGGCCGCTGACCAGGATCGCCTCGGCCGTCTCGTCGGAGATCTTGCGCCGCCGCAGCAGCGCTCGCAGACGAGCCATCAGCTCCCGCGGCGAGAACGGCTTGACGACGTAGTCATCGGCGCCGATGTCCAGGCCGATCACCTTGTCCGGGTCACCGCTGCGGGCGGTCAGCAGCAGGATCGGCACGTCGCTCGTCTCGCGGATGCGGCGGCACACCTCGAACCCGTCAAGGCCAGGAAGCATCACGTCCAGCAGCACGATGTCGGGTCGGGAGCGGGCGACCTGCGCAAGGGCGCCTTCGCCGTCGGCCGCGAACACCGTGCGGTGCCCCTCGCGCTCGACGTACAGGCGCAACAGGTCACGGATCTTGGGGTCGTCATCGACGATCAACACGGAGGCCATCGGGCCAAGAGTATGACCGGCGGGTGAAGGACCGATGAAGTTGACTCCCCCATGGGGAACGCCGTCGCCCGGTAGAATCGACTCTGATGACAAATGAGCGCGCGGGCGATGCAATCGGGTTCGGGGCCGGGATCTCCACCGATCACCTCGATGGGATCCGCTGGGTCGACTACGCCAACATCAGCTGGAACCCGGTCTTCTGCAAGCGCTGCGACATCTGCATCGAGATCTGCCCCAAGAACACGCTGGTGCTGCGCAACGACGTCATCCTCGAAGAGGAGAACTGCATCCTCTGCGGCCTGTGTGAGCGCTACTGCCCCGACGTGGCGATCGAGATGATCCCCGAGGCGGTCGCCGCCCACGCGGCAGGCGGCTCGAGCACATCCACCGGCGAGCCCGCCTAGCCCCATGCGCAAGCTCACCCAGGGCAACGAGGCGGTGGTCCGCGGCGCACTTGCCGCAGGCGCCGATTACTTCGCCGGGTATCCCATCTCCCCATCGACCGAAGTGCTCAACGTGGCCTCCGGCTGGGCGGCACAGCACCCCGAGTTCCGCTTCCTGCAGGCGGAGGACGAGATCGCCAGCGCCAACGCCATCATCGGCGCAAGCCTGGCCGGGGCGAAGTCCTTCACCGCCACGAGCGGTCCGGGTTTCAGCCTGATGCAGGAAGCGATCGGCTACGCCCAGAAGGTTGGCGTGCCGTGTGTGTTCGTCAACGTTCAGCGGGTGGGACCGGCGACCGGGATGCCGACCATGCCCGGACAGGGCGACCTCATGCAGGTCAAGTACGGCAGCACCGGGGATTACAGCCCCATCGCCTTCTATCCGAACGGCGTCGAGGAGACCTTCCGCCTGATGGTCGTCGCATTCAATGCCGCCGAGGAGTCTCGCTCACCGGTCGTCCTGCTGAGCGACACGTTCGTGGGGCACCTCAACGAGGTGGTCGACCTGGACGAGGTAGGGCTGACGGTCTCAGTCGTGCCACGCACGATCGCTCCGCTGGGCCGTCACGAAGCGGGCAAACCGCGCTTCTTCGCCGGCGTACTCATGTATGAGCACGGGCCGGATGCCGGCGAGCCGGCGACGGCCGATGGCGACGAGTATCTGCGCCAGTTCTACGAGACGAAACACCGGCACGCGGAAGTGGCGGAGCGCTACGCGCTGTATGAGCACGGCTGGAACCTCGACGCCAAGGTGCTGGTCATCTGCTACGGCATCGTCAGTCGCGTTGCGGCTCCGCTTGCCGCCGAGTACGCGCTCTTCCGTCCGATTCGCATTCACCCCATGCTCGCCGACGAGATCCGCGCCATCGCCGATCGCTATGAGCAGATCGTGTGCATCGAGGCGAACGACGGGCAGTACGCCGACATGGTCGAACTGGCCCTTCGCCGCGAGGTGAAGCGGGTGCCGCTGCTCGGCGGCAGGATCAGCATCGAGGCGGTGCGCGAAGGTCTGGCGCGGGTCATGAGCGGCGGACCTTCGGAGCCGCCGATCCCCCCGACCCCCGCTGACCGTGCCGAGCGTTCGCCGCTGGGGATCGGCTGATGGCCGAGCTGACCACGCTGGAGTCACCCGGCCTCGATTTCAAGCGTCGCCTGAAGGTCGATCTGTTCCCGACCATCTGGTGTCCGGGCTGCGGGATCGGGACGATCATGATCCAGCTCGCCATGGTGCTCGAGGAGATGGGCCTCGACGAGAGCAATACGATCCTGGTCACCGGCATCGGCTGCACCGGGCGGATGGGCAGCTACATGAAGCACGAGAGCGTGTACACCCTGCACGGCCGTACGCTGCCGGTCGCCGAGGCGATCAAGACGGTACGCCCGGAGATGAACGTGATCGTGGTCTCCGGCGACGGCGACACGGCCAGCATCGGCGGCAACCACCTGATCCACACCGTCCGCCGCAACGCGCGGCTGACCGTGCTGTGCAACAACAACGAGATCTACGGGCTGACCGGCGGCCAGACCGGGCCGACCACGCCGACGGCCACCAAGACCCTCTCCAGTCCGGGCGGCAACCCGAATTCGCCGATCAACCTGCAGGGCCTGATCCGGAGCTCGTCGCACGCGATGTACGCCAAGACGACGGTCTACCACCAGCTGCACATGCGCAACGTGATCCGCGAAGCGATCGAGCACGACGGGTTCTCGTTCGTGGACATCACCAGCCAGTGCATCGAGAACAACGGCCGCCGGATCGGATTCGCATCGGCCAACGAGATGCTCACCTTCTATCGCAAGACTTACAAGCGCGCCCCGAAGGGCGCGCGGCAGCTGGCACCTTTCGAGATCGGGGTGCTGTATCCCGACGGCCACCCGTCGGCCGGGGATGGCGCCGCCGCATCGACCCAGAAGGAGTCGACGGGAACTGCCGCGGCGGGTAGAGCTGCGCCGGCCTCCGCACCTGTTCGCGAGAGGGCTCCGGTCAGTGACGAAGAGAAGGCACGCCGCCGCGCGGAGTCGCAGAAGCGGCTGGCCCTGATGTCGCGCCTAGATCCGGCGGTGAAGCTGGATGTCGCCACCGGCAAGATCAGCCTGGCCGATGCCCTCCGCGCCGCTGGGATCGACCCCGACGCGGCGCCCTGATGACCACGAGGATCGCCCTCGACGGGGTCGGCGGCCAGGGCGTACGCCTGATCGCCGGGATTCTGGGTCACCTCCTCGCCCGGATGGGCAAGGAGGTGACCGTCCTGTTCGACTACGACTCGTCGGTGCGCGGCAGCATGTCCGACGCGTTTGTCATCTTCGACGACGCCCCGATCACCAACCCGGTGGTCGAGGAGGCCGACATCATGCTCAAGCTGGCAGACAAGGGCCATCTGCGCATCGCGGGCCGATTGGTGGTAACCGACCTGGGTCTTGGATCCCCCGGCGACGAGCAGATCCCGTTTGCCTCCCTCGGCTCCGAGCACTTCGGCAAAGAGCTGTTCGGCAACATGATCGCGCTCGGACGCCTCCTGCGCCTGGCCGAGATCGACCTCGACGACAATGCCATCCGCGACACGCTGCCGCAGCGGTACCAGTCGGAGAACATCGCCGCGATCCGATTCGGCTACAACCTCACGCGCGAGGAGATCGACCGACTCGCCGCCTCGGCGCCGCCCAGCCGTTTCGAGATGAACGATGCGGCCGCCCCAGGGCATCGGGCGACGGGCGTGGGTGCCGGCACGCAGTCCGCGCCGTCGCATACCGCGGAGACCGGCTAGCTCGGCAGGACCCCCAACCCGTCGAGCGCCGAGTCCAGGCGCGCGACCTCTTCAGCGGTGAGCGGCCGCATCGGTGCGCGCATGTGAGGCTGGACCGGAACTCCACGTCGGGCCAGCACATGCTTGATCGATGCTATGAATGGCTGCGCCTCCATCGCGCCGCGCAGCCCGGCCAGGCGGGATTCCGCCGCGGCGTCGGGCTGATCGAGCGCGCCGCGCACCACGTCGGGAAAGGCCGCGGCCAGCCCGCTGACCGCCCCGAGCGCGCCGCGCGCCAGGGCCGGCACGATGAGCGGCTCCGAGCCCACGAATACGGGCAGGCCCAGCTCCAGGTAGGGGACGACCTTCTCGAAGGGTGACTCGCTGACCTTCAACCCGGCCAGGTTGTCGGCACGCTGACGGACGCGCTCCACCACCTCGATCGGGACGGGGTAGCCGCTGCGAGCGGCGAAGGCGTAGATGAAGAACGGGAGCGGAGCGCAGGCCGCGGCGGCGGACAGCAGGTGCCCGGTGAGGGCGTCGGCATCGAGCGGGAAGTAGGGCGGCGGGATGACCGCCACCGCATCAGCGCCGATCTCGGCCGCGTGCGCCGCGAGCTCGACGGTGTCGGCGGTGGACTGGGCCCCGCCGTGGACGATGAGCATTCCGCGAACCGCGGCGCGAAAGACGACCGCTGCCCGCTTGCGCTCGTCGGAGGACAGCAGGATCCCCTCGCCGGTCGTGCCGCAGACGAAGGCACCGTCGCCTCCGTGCTCCTCCCCGAAGCGGATCATCGGCCAGATGGCCGCCTCGTCCAGCCGATGGCCCCCCTCGGTCAGCGGGGTCGCGGCGGCCACGATAAGCGGTCGTCGGTCGAAGTCCATGGCGGCCAAGGGTAGCCGGTTCCCCTTGCCGATGTGCCCCCGCGAGGGCTACGCTGATCGCCAAGATGGCTGCCATCCCGCTCGACCTGTCCACCATCCGTCGCGCCCCCAAGGTGCTCCTCCACGAGCACCTCGACGGGGGCCTGCGCCCCGCAACGCTGATCGAGCTTGCCGCCGAGATCGGCTACGCCGGGTTGCCGACGACCGATCCGGGGGAGCTGGCCTCGTGGTTCAAGCCGCCACCGGGCGACGGCGGCCGCTCGTTGGTGCGCTATCTCGAGGCGTTCACTCACACGGTGGCGGTGATGCAGTCCGCCGATGCGATCGAGCGCATTGCGGCTGAATCGGTAGAGGATCTGGCGGCCGACGGGATCGTCTACGCCGAGGTCCGATTCGCCCCCGAGCAGCACCTGCGCGAGGGCCTGACGCTGGACGAGGTGGTCGACGCCGCGGTAGCGGGCGTGCAGCGCGGATCAGCCGGACGACCGATCGTGGTGGAACTGCTCCTCAGCGGCATGCGCCAGGCGGCGCGTTCGGTGGAGATCGCCGAGCTGGCGGTGCGGCACCGTGACGCAGGCGTGGCGGGCTTCGACATCGCCGGCCCGGAGAAGGGCTACCCGCCGACGCGCTACCTGGATGCCTTCCAGCTGATCGCCCACGAGAACTTCCACTTCACGATCCACGCCGGGGAGGCCTTTGGCCTGCCGTCGATCTGGGAGGCGCTGCAATGGTGCGGCGCCGAGCGACTCGGTCACGGCGTGCGGATCGTGGACGACATCACCGTCGCGCCGGACGGACGCGTCACGCTCGGCAGACTTGCCACGTACGTCCGTGATCGACGCATCCCGCTGGAGATGTGCCCCACCTCCAACGTGGACACCGGGGCGGTCGCCAGTCTTGCCGAACATCCGATCGAGCTGCTCAAGCGCCTGCGCTTCCGGGTCACCCTGAACACCGACAACCGTCTGATGAGCAACATCAGCCTGTCGGACGAATTCGCCAGCATGGTCACGACCTTCGGATGGGACCTGGCCGACATGGAGTGGCTCACCCTCAACGCGATCAAGAGCGCCTTCCACCCGTTCGAAGGTCGGCTGCGGATCATCAACGAACAGGTCAAACCCGGCTATGCGCGGCTGCGTGCCGAGTCTGCGGCCGCGTTCCACCGGGCGGATCCAACGATCACGGGTCGGCCTGGATGAGGTCGGAATTTCCTGGTGGGGCAATTCTTGGACCGTATCTCGCCCGAAATGGGGCTGAATCGGGCCGTATCGGTCCAGGGTTCATCGTTAGATCCGCCCGGTGGAACAACCTCCATGGGAATCACAGCTAGCCGCTGGTGAGCCCGGACGGCCGAGTCGCGGGAGTCATCGGTGTATCCTCAAGCCTGCCGAATGACCCACCCTGCACGAGGGATCTCGACACCATGACCTACGTGATCGTTGAGCCGTGCGTTGGCGTCAAGGACGCGTCGTGCGTTGACGTCTGCCCGGTCGACTGCATCCATACCACCGATGAGGCACCGATCTACTACATCGACCCCGATGAGTGCATCGACTGCGGCGCCTGCGAGCCGGAGTGCCCGGTGACGGCCATCTTCGCCGAGGATGCGGTTCCCGAGCAGTGGACGAACTACACGCAGATCAACGCCGACTTCTTCAAGCGCTGACGCCGCCGTGGTTCGGCTGATCGCCCTGTACAGCGCGCCCGATGATCCGGTCGCCTTCGACGCCCACTACCGGGACGTCCACACTCCGATCCTCCGCCGTTATCCGAAGCTGACCGATCTGCGCCTCACCCGACCCGATGGGCTTGGCGGCCGGCCCCCAGCCTTCTACCTGATGGCCGAGATGAGCTTCGACAGCCGGGCCGATCTCGACGAGGCGATGGCCTCCGATGCGGGCCGCGAGAGCGGACGCGACCTGCGCAACTTCGCGCAGGCGGGAGTGACCCTGCTGGTCGCCGACGAGCCGGCCGATGGCTGAGCCGAGCGCACCCCTACCGGTCGAGCCGGGAGCGCTCGGATTCGAGCGAATCGTCTACGGCAAGGACGCCGTCACCGGTGTGGCGACGGTCCTCATCGATCGCCCCGAGGTCCTCAACGCCTTCGATTTCCAGACGTTGCGCGAGCTCGGGCGCGCCTTCGAGGATGCATCCTGGGACGACGCGGTCGCGGTGATCGTCGTCACCGGCGCGGGGGAGCGCGCTTTCTGCACCGGGGCGGATCTCGACGAGCAGGCGAAGATGGGTGCCGTGAGCGGCCAGTACTGGCGCTGGATGAGCGCCTTCATCGAGATGCACGATCGGCTGCGCAACATCGGCAAGCCGACCATCGCGCGGATCAACGGGGTCTGCGTTGGCGGCGGCAACGAGCTGCAGATGGCCTGCGACCTGTCGGTCATGGTGGACGAGGCGTACATTCGCCATGTTGGACCCGAGCACGGATCCGTCCCGGCCGGCGGCGCCACCCAGTGGCTGCCCCTGCTGGTGGGGGATCGTCGAGCGCGCGAGATCGTGATGCTGTGCGAGCCGATCCGCCCGGCCCAGGCACTCGAGTGGGGGCTCGTCTCCCGCGTCGTTCCGCGAGGCGACCTGGATGACGCCGTGGCGATGATGGCGGCGAGCCTGCGAGCCAAGCTGCCGGAGGCGCTGCGCTATACCAAGACCCAGCTGAACTGGTGGCGCGACATGGTCTGGGCGCAGACGGTGACCCACGCCCGCGAGTGGCTGGCGCTGCATTCCACGTCGGACGAGACCCACGAGGCGGTGGCGGCATTCCACGAGAAGCGCGCACCTCGCTACGAGGCGCTGCGCGGACTCGCCGGTGCGCCGCGGACCTGTTCCGACTGCGGGGCGACAGGGCTCCCGGCCTCGCACGGGTTCTGTGGGGCATGCGGTGCGGCGCTGCCCGATGCCTTCGAGGCGATCCCGTGAACGACGAGACGCTGGTGATCGTCGAGCGCGACGAGGCGCGTCGCGTCGCGCTGCTCCGTTTCAACCGGCCCAGGCAGCTGAATGCGCTCAACGCGCAGGTGATGGACGAACTGTGCCGCGCGCTCGAGGAGCTCGACGCGGACGAGGCGATTCGCTGCATGGTGGTGACCGGCAACGAGCGTGCCTTTGCGGCGGGCGCCGACATCGGTGAGATGGCGGCCGCATCCCCGATCGACATGCTGCGTGGCAACCGGATCGCGCAATGGGATCGCGTGCGGCGCATCTCGAAGCCGGTGATCGCCGCGGTGGCCGGCTGGTGCCTGGGCGGCGGCTGCGAGCTGGCCATGGCGCTCGACCTGATCGTGGCCGCTGAGAGTGCCCGTTTTGGACAACCGGAGATCGACCTTGGCGTGATCCCCGGCGCGGGCGGCACGCAGCGCCTGACGCGCGCCATCGGGAAGAGCCGTGCCATGGAGATGGTGCTCACCGGCGAGCCGATCGACGCCCGCGAGGCGCATCGGCTCGGACTGGTGGCCCGGGTTGTGCCCGACGAGCTGCTGGTGGAGGACGCGCTGGCCCTGGCCGCGAAGATCGCCACGAAGTCACCGATCGCGACGCGCCTCGCCAAGGAGGCGGTCAACGCGGCCTTCGAGATGGACCTGACCGATGGGCTGGCGCACGAACGCCGCCTCTTCTACCTGCTCTTCGCATCGGAGGATCAGAAGGAGGGGATGGCGGCGTTCCTGGAAAAGCGGAAGCCGGAGTTCACCGGGCGCTAGGCTCGAGGCAGACCGGCGACTGTTCCCCCAGCGCCTTCTCCAGGCGCCGCTGCGAGGGCCCGTCGAAGGGCGGCACGGCCCCGCGAAGTTCGCGCAGCAGGCGTGCGCGCCGTTCGATCCGCTCGCCCTCCTGGTGGAAGAGCTCGAGGTAGTAGTCAGGGT
>JBBEBK010000056.1:0-5121 GCA_040882375.1 Chloroflexota bacterium | reverse complement strand
CGGTCCATCGCCCAGTACCGGCCGCTGACCGTGGCGACGCGCGCGTGGCCGGCGAATCGGGCCTCGAGGGCCGGCAGGAACGCATCGGCCGATCGTGGCGGCGTGTCGCGGCCATCGGTGAAGGCGTGGAAGAGAACGCGCTCGGCCGGCAGGCCGGACCGGTGCGCCAGCTCGACCATGGCGACGAGGTGCTCGTCCACGGCGTGGATGCCGCCCGGCCCCACGAGCCCCATGAGGTGGAGCCGCCCGCCGGAAGCGAGCGCCTCCCGGCAGGCGCCGGCCAGGACGGCGTTGTCGAAAAACGAGCCATCGGCGATCGCCTGGGTGATGCGCGGGAGGTCCTGGAGCACGCGAAACCCGGCACCGAGGTTGAGGTGGCCGACCTCGCTGTTGCCCATCTGGCCGTCCGGCAGTCCGACGTCCGGCCCGGCCGCCCCCAGCTGCGCGTGCGGGAACTCGCCGATGATCCGATGCCAGTTCCACATCGGCGCGGCCAGCAGCGCGTTCCGGTCCTGATCCTCGTTGAGCCCAAAGCCGTCGAGGACGACGAGCACGACGGTCACGAGGCGCGTCGCTCGTCGGCGGCCGCCTCGAGGATCGTCGCGAACGAATCGGCCTTCAGGCAGGCCCCTCCGACGAGCGCTCCGTCGATGTCGGGCTGGCCGAAATACTCGGCCGCGTTGTCCGCGGTCACGCTGCCGCCGTACTGGATCGGCACCTCGTCGGCCCCCTCCGGATCGATCTCGCGCAGGATCTCGCGGATCTGGCCGGCCACCCGTTGGGCGTCCTCCCCCGAGGCCGCGTCACCGGTGCCGATCGCCCAGACCGGCTCGTAGGCGATCACCAGGCCGCTGCCGGCGATCCGATCCAGACGGGAGATGGCGGCGCGCAGTTGGCGCTCGATGACGACCGCGGTGAGCCCCCCGCGACGCTCGTCGGCTGACTCGCCGATGCAGGCGATCGGGATGAGCCCGTGGGCGACCGCCGAGGCCACCTTGCCGGCCACCGCCGCGTCGGTCTCGTTGTCGTACTGGCGGCGCTCGGAGTGACCGATGATCACGTACTGGGCAAGGCCGGCGAGCATGAGCGGCGAGGTCTCGCCGGTGAAGGCGCCCTTCTCTTCCGCGCGCATCGTCTGGGCGCCGACCGCCACCGAGCCGGCCGCTGCACTCCCGCCTTTGAGCACCTCGGAGACCGCGGTGAGCCAGACGGTGGGAGGGCAGACCACGATGCGCGCCGCCATTCCGGCGGTCGCCTGGTTGACGGCAATCGCGAGGCCAGTGGCTGCCGTGCGCTCGGCCGGGTTCATCTTCCAGTTGCCCGCGACGAGGGGCGTTCGCGCAACGGTCATCGGCTCGCACCCACCGTCGCGGCTGGCGCCGTGATCTCGCCGGCCAGCTCGACCAGGCGCCGGAGGCGATGATTGACGGCCGAGCGACTGATCCCGAGTGACGATGCGAGCCCATCGAGATCGGCGTCAGGGTGGGCGCGCCGCTCCGCAGCCGCCTCGCGCAGCCCCGGCGACAGGCGATCAAGCTCGCCGGTGCTGTCAAGGTGCGCGATGGCCTGCAGCTGGCGATCCGCCGCTCGGACGGTACGACCCAGGTTGGCCTGCTCGGCATTGAGGAGACGATTGACCCGGCTGCGCACCTCTCGGCCAACCCGGCCGGTTTCGAAGTCGAGCAGCGCGCGATTCGCGCCGGTGAGTCGCAGCAGCGCCGCGATCTGCTCCTGGCCCTTGAGGTAGACCACGTGGCGGCCGCGCCGCTCCATCAGGCCCCCTGCGACATCGTTCTCGGCGAGCAGGCCGTGCAGCCGGCGCGCTCGCTGGCGGTCCCGCAGAACGAATTCGACATGCGGCCCGCTCGCGCCGAGCGAGATCGACGCCGATCCGAGCAGCGCCCCGCGGACGAAGGCCCGGCGGTCGCACGCTGACTCGAGCGCCGCCGGATCGTCCGCCGCCAACCGGTCGAGGGTCACCTCCAGGTGATGGCGCCGCGATCCGCTGCCGGCGGTCGCGGGACGCGGGGCCGTCGCTCCGATGCCGAGCGCCGAGGCGAGCTGGACTGCCGTGCGCGCCGTGGCGTGGTCCAGCGTGCGGACACCGTTCCGATCGCCGTGCCCGTAGAGGAGTCCAGCCAACTCGGCACGCCGGCAGCACGGGCGCGCCGGGCGAATGCGAGCCAGCTCGCTCTTGAGTTCGGTGGCGACGAGCATCAGCGGCGACTCATCCGGCGGATGCGGTCGGCCGTCGAATGGATCGGCGCGGACGGAAGCGCTCGGCGCGGTCCTCCTGCTGGATGCGCATCAGCGCGGCGGCCAGCTTGGCCGGGTCGTGGCGGTGGGCGTTGATCGGATCGACCAGGTCCTCCTCGACGATCGTGACCGGCATCCCCTCGAGACGGCGGACATCGACCAGCACCGGCTGGCCGAGCCAACCCTCCGGGCGCCTCGCCTCCCGGTTGTCGTTGAGCAGGACGAAGTCGAAGAGTCCCTCGCCGACGTGATCGACCAGAGCCTCAAGGTGTTGCGAGGCGCTGAACGACCCGGTCTCGCCTGGCTGGGTGGCGACGTTGCAGACGTAGACCCGGATCCCGTTGGCCGCGGCAATCGCATCGCGGATGTCGTTGATCAACAGGTTCGGCAGGACGCTCGAGAAGAGGCTCCCCGGACCGACCACGATCAGGTCCGCCTCGAGGATCCTCTCCAGGGCTTCGGGGTTGGCCAGGACATCGGCCGGATCGATGGCGACACGGGTGATCGGCTCTTCCGACCGGCTGATGGCCGCCTGTCCGCTGACATGCTTGCCGGAGGCCAGGCTCGCCGTCAGGTTGAGCGGGACGCCGGTCGCCGGCAGCACCTGGCCGCGCACCGCCAGCACCCGGTTCGACTCGCGCACCGCCTCCTCGAAGTCGCCGGTGATGGCCGTCATGGCGGCGATGAACAGGTTGCCGAAGGCGTGGTCATCGAGGCCCGATCCGGGCGGGAAGCGGTACTGCATGAGCTGTGTCATCAGCGGCTCGGCATCTGCCAGCGCCGCGA
The DNA here is from genome assembly GCA_040882375.1 of Chloroflexota bacterium. Taxonomy (GTDB): domain Bacteria; phylum Chloroflexota; class Limnocylindria; order QHBO01; family QHBO01; genus CF-167. The sequence continues at coordinate 2,079 of JBBEBK010000056.1, read as the reverse complement.
TGCAGTTGCGGATGTCGCCGGGTGGCACGATGCCGAGCTGGTTCCGCAGCCGGCCGCTGCTTCCCCCGTCGTCGGCGACCGCCACGATGGCGGTGATGTTGGCCGAGTAGCCCTTCAGCCCGCGCAACAGGTTGGACAGCCCCGTCCCGCCGCCGATCGCCACGATGCGCGGGCCGCGGGCGAGATACCGCTTGGTGTAGAGCACTTCGAGCACGGAATCCCCCCGCGTGACGAAGGGAGAGACGACGCTGCGCATCAACCCCCAGACGCCGATGACCGTGATGGCGATGCCGCCGATGGCGACCACGATCGCCCGCAACTGCCGGTCGAGGCCCGCGCCGGTCAGCCAGAAGATGACCGGGATGTCGTCGGCATAGCGTCGGTACAGGTCAACGAGCAGGATGGCGGCCCCCAGGCCGAGGATGGTGATCCCCAGAAAGACGAGGAGGAGCCAGCGCTTCAGGTGCATCCCCGGGTAGAGCCAGCGCGGCAGGCGCCGCCGCTTCATCGTTCCAGCTCCCGGTGGAAGACGGCGACCGATGTGCTGCCCAGGTCCCGCAGGCGCGTCGCCAGCTCCTCCGCCAGTGCAATCGAGCGGTGGTAGCCACCGGTGCAGCCGAGCGCAACGGTGAGCCGGCTCTTGCCCTCCGCGCGATAGGCCGGCACGGTGAGCTGCAGCAGCTCGACGACCAGCTCGAGGAATCGGCCGGCGGCCGGCTGACCCATGACGTACTCGCGCACCGGCGGCTGCAGGCCGGAGAGTGGCTTGAGCTCCGGCTCGTAGTACGGGTTGGTCAGGAAACGCACGTCGAAGACCAGGTCCGCCTCGATCGGGATCCCGAACTTGAAGCCGAAGGTCAGGATGTCCACCAGCAGGTCGTCGGTGGAGGCATCCCGCGGGATGACGCTGAAGAGGCGCTCCTTCAGCTGCCCGATCGACAGGCCGCTGGTATCGATCAGGTGATCGGCCAGCTGCCGCGTGCGGGCCAAGACCTCGCGCTCCTGCAGGATCCCGGCCTGCACGCCGCTGCGTGCCTGGAGCGGATGCCTATGCCGCGTCTCGCTGTACCGGCTGACCAGCACCGGATCACTGGCCTCGAGGTAGATGATCCGCAGGTCAGCTCCGCGTGCAGCGAGCGCCGCGCGTGCGTCCTCGATGGCGGGGGCCGGGTCGCCGGCGCGGATGTCGAGCACCAGGGCGACATTCCGATATCGCTCCGGATCCTCGTCGCGCAGGGCAAGGAACCGATGCAGCAGGTCCGGGGGCAGGTTGTCGACGCAGTAGTAGCCGAGGTCCTCGAACAGCTTGCTGGCCTGGCTCTTGCCCGCGCCGGAGAGGCCGCTCAGGATCACCACGTGGCCATCGGTTGCTGGCGGCGCCGGTTGCGCATCGGCTGCCGATCGTTGCCGCCCGGTCGCCCGCGCGGCGGGTCCTGCTGCTCGTGCCAACGTTTCGCTCCCGGTACCCAGCTTGCGCTCGAGTATAGCCTTCACGCGGTGGCGGATCGGTCGAGGCCATCGAGCAGGCCGCTCACCGTGGCCGCGGCGCTCGCTCGCAGCGCGCCGAGGTCGTAGCCGCCCTCCAGGGTCAGCGCCACGCCGGGGATCTTCAGCCGTCTGGCCAGCGCCCCGACCGCCACCCCCAGGCGGCGGTAGCCCTCCTCGGTGACCTCCAGCTCGGCCAGCGGGTCGTGCCGGTGCGCGTCATACCCGGCCGAGACCAGGATCGCCTCGGGTCCAAACGCCTCCACGGCGGGCAGAAGCCGGTCGAGCCAGGCGGCGGTGAACGCCACGTCGCCACTCCCCGCGGCGAGTGGCGCGTTGTGCTTGGTCCCGACCGCAGGCCCGCGGCCGCGCTCAGCGGTATCGCCGGTCCCAGGATAGAACGGGGCCTGGTGGGTTGAGGCATAGCACAGGTCTGGGTCCTCGGCGAAGATCTCCTGGGTCCCGTTGCCGTGGTGCACATCCCAGTCCAGCACGGCAATGCGTCGCACGCCGCCCACGTCTCGCAGCGCGGCCACCGCCACGGCGACGTTGTTGAGCAGGCAGAACCCGCCGGCCTGCTCCGCCGCGGCATGG
>JBBEBK010000055.1:1180-5143 GCA_040882375.1 Chloroflexota bacterium | reverse complement strand
CAACGGGAGGGTGTCTACAAGTGTACTCCCTGTGGCAACCCTCCGCGCCGGTCACAGAGGGAACGAAGCAGATTCGGGTACGCTGGCGACGCCGACGCGAGCGCTCCTGCCGGCTCGGCCCGCGACCGCGGAAGGATGCCGGAGCGCAGATACTGGAGGCCGAATGATCCTGGCTCTCGGCGTGATCGCCGCCTCGTACGGTGTTGTGATGGCCATCTCGCCCATGCTCCAGATCCGGCGGATGCTCCAGACGCGCTCCTCGGCCGACGTCTCGCTTGCCTACCTCGGTCTGCTGAATGTCGGTTTCCTGATCTGGCTCATCTACGGGCTGGCGCTGCCGAACCTGGCGATCGTGGTGCCTAACAGCGTGGCCTTTGTGGTCGGGGCGGCCACGATCGCAGTTACCCTTCGGCTCCGGCGATAGCCGGGTTCTAGACTGCCTCTCATGACTCGGCTCGACGCGCTCGGGGCGCCTCCGTTCACCATTCGCGCGCGCCTGGTCACGCCGCTGGCGAGCGGCGGCCTCCTGCACGAGCCGGATGCACTCATGGAGATTGACGGCGCGGGGCGGTTGGTCCGAGTGGCGCCTTGGGGTGACGAGGCGCGGCCGGACGGCTACGCCGACCTCAGGCCGTGGGTCGTGATGCCAGGACTGGTCGATCTGCACGCGCACCTGCCCCAACTGCCCAACGCGGGGGTCGGTGCGGGACTCGATCTGCTCACCTGGCTGGAGCGCTACATCTTCCCGTTGGAGCGCGACTTCGACGTGGCGACGGCCGACCTGGTGGCCCCGGCCGCGTTCCGCGCCATGGCCGCGGCGGGCACGACCACCGTGGTCGCCTACGGAGCGCTGTGGGCCGATTCCCTGGACGCCTGCTTCCGCGCTGCCGAAGCGCATGGCATCCGTGCCGTCATCGGCAAGGTGATGATGGATCGGCTCAGCTATGACATCGATCGGCGCCCCGAGGAGGTGGTGGCCCTGTCGATGGAGCAGTCCACCGATCTGTGCCGCCGCTGGCACGGCCGTGACGACGGCCGACTGCAGTACGCCTTCACGCCTCGCTTCGCGGTCAGCTGTTCCGCCGAGATGCTGAGCTCCTCGGCGGACGCTGCCGCGGAAGCCGGCGCCTACTGGCAGACGCACCTCGCTGAAGATCGCAAGGAGATGGCCGAAGTCGGCCGGCTCTTCCCCGAGGCGCTCGACTACACCGATGTCTATGACCGCGCCGGAGGCCTCACCTCGCGCGCCATCTTGGCCCACGCCATCCACCTGTCGGATCGCGAGGTGGCGCGCCTGGCCGAGACCGGCGCCGCGGTGGCGCACTGTCCGAGCTCAAACCTGTTCCTGGCCAGCGGCGCGATGCCCCTGGCGCGCTACCTGGCCGCCGGGGTGCGGGTGGGCCTCGGCTCCGACGTGGCGGCCGGACCCGACGTCTCGCTCTTCGACGTCATGCGCGCCGGGGCGTACACCCAGAACGCGCTGCGAGCAGCGGGCCTGACCGATGCAGCGGTGCTGACCCCCGCCGAATGGCTGCGCATGGGAAGCCTCGGCGGCGCCGAGGCGCTCGGGCAGGCCGACCGGATCGGGTCAATCGAGGTGGGGAAGGAGGCGGACTTCATCGTGGTGGACCCGGAGGCGACGCTGCCGATTGCCGGCCTGGGCCCGCAGCACGCGGCGGGACCTGAGGAGATGCTCAGCCGCCTGATCTTCCGACAGCATCCCGCCATGGTGCGCGGCGCCTGGGTCCGAGGAGTGCGGCTTCCGGCATGAGCATCGGCTAGGCTATCGGCCATGAAGACCGATCGCATCATCCAGATCCTGATCAACGCCGGGGCCCTGTATGGAGCCGTCTTTCTAGTGGGTGGCATCACCTTCGTCGGCGAGTGGTGGAAGTTCCTGCTGGTGGCGCTGGCCTTCAGCCTGCTGAACACCTACCTGCGCCCGATCCTGCGCATCGTCACCTTCCCGATCAGCATGATGACCCTGGGCATCTTCCTGATCGTGATCAACGCGGCGATGATCCTGCTCACCAGCGCGGTCAGCGAGCAACTGGGGCTCGGGTTCAAGGTCGATGATTTCTGGGCTGCGTTCTTCGGCGCCATCGTGGTCGCCATCGTCGGCTGGATCCTGTCGATGGTGATTGGTGCGAGCCGCATGCCGGTGAAGGTCATCTCGTAGCCCTGGGATGACACCTCGCCCCGGATCGGGAGACCGTCAGGCACCACCGCTGCTCGGGCTCGCCTTCGTGGTGGCGGCGGGCCTCGCGATCCTGGTTACGGGGCCACTGCTGTTGTTCAATCCCTGGCTCGTCGGGATCGAGCAGGGGCGCCAGGGCGTCCCCGCCTCGCTCGGCACCACCCAGGCAGAGGTCGACCGCGTGACCCGGCAGATGCTCGGTGACCTGTTCCTCAATGGCGATTTCACCGTCGGCCTCACCGGCGACGGGCCCATGCTGGAGCCGAGCGAGCGGAGCCACATGCGCGACGTCGGTGGTGTGGTCCGCACGCTGCTGTTGCTGGAGGTGGGCGCGCTCGTCGTGCTGCTGCTCGTCGGACGCCGCCTGCGTCGGGAGCGAGGGCGCCGCGGCCGCCTGCTGCTGACGGGCGCAGCGGCGATCGGCGTGGCGGCGGTGGCGCTGGGGCTCTTCTTCGCTCTCGCCTTCGATACCGCCTTCACCGCTTTCCATGCACTCTTCTTCCCGCAGGGCAACTGGCAGTTCAGCGCCGATTCGAACCTGATCCAGCTCTTTCCCCAAGCTCTCTGGTTTGATGCTGCGATCGGCGCTGGCCTGACCATCGTCGCCGGCGCCGTGATCGCGGCGCTCCTCGCACGCCGGGACCTGCACGCGGCCTCGGCCTGACCCTCGGCTACACTCGGCGCCATGCGTCAATCGATCCGGATCGGTCGCGTCTTCGGGATCGATATCGGGCTGCACCCATCGTGGTTCGTGATCTTCGCCATCGTCACCTACTCGATGGCGGTGGGGGAGCTGCCGCGCTCCTTCCCGGGCTGGGAGCCCGCCATGTATTGGGCCATCGGGGCGGTGATTTCGATCCTCTTCTTCTCCTCGGTGCTCGCCCATGAGCTGAGCCACGCCGTGGTGGCACGGCGCTTTGGCCTGCGCGTACGCGACATCACCCTGTTCATCTTCGGCGGCGCCACCGCGCTCGAGGACGAGGCCAAGCGCCCGCGCGACGAGGCGCTGATGGCGGCGGCGGGACCGCTCACCAGCCTGGCCATCGGTGCCGCCCTGTGGGGAATCGACGCCTCGGTGCAGCAGGAATACGTCAATGCGATCGTGGGCTGGCTCGGCTTCATCAATCTCACCCTGGGCGTCTTCAACCTGATCCCCGGCTTCCCGATGGACGGCGGCCGGATCCTTCGTGCGCTGCTCTGGAGGCTCCGCGGGGACCGATACGCGGCGACCCGCAATGCGGCCGCGGTGGGCCGCGGCTTTGGCTATCTGCTCATCGCGGGTGGCGTCTTCCTGCTCTTCAACGGAAGCAACCTGTTCAGCGGGGTTTGGCTGGCACTCATCGGCTGGTTCCTGTCGAACGCCGCGGAGGCGACCTCGGCGCAGGTTGGGATCGAGCAGTCGCTGAAGGGGGTCCATGCCCGGGACGTGATGGAGATCAACCCTGCCTCGGTGTCGCCGAACGAGACGGTAACCACCCTGGTCAACGAGCGATTCATGCGGGGAGCTGGTCGCTCGTTCCTCGTTCGCCACGATGACGGTGGCCTGAACGGCATCGTCACGCTCTCCGACGTGCGCCGCGTCCCGCGCGAGAACTGGGAGGGTGCGCGCGTGGTCGACATCATGACCCGCTACGCCGACCTCGCCACCATCGGGCCCGACGAGGAGCTGGTGGCGGCCCTCCAGCTCCTCCAGGAGCGCGAGGTCAGTCAGTTGCCGGTGGTCAGCGACGGCGGACGCACGGTCGTCGGCCTGCTCACGCTGCTCG
>JBBEBK010000055.1:0-1170 GCA_040882375.1 Chloroflexota bacterium | reverse complement strand
CGGGATCCTGCGACTGATCGAGGCCCGTACGCGGCTGGGGGTCTAGGTGCTCTCCGTCGAGGAGGCACGCTACCGGATCCTCGCCCACGCGGTCCTGACGCCCTCCGAACTGCTCCCCTTGGACCGATGCGCCGGACGCGTGCCGGCGGTCTTCGGCCTGACGGCAGTGTTCGACGTGCCGCCATTCGCCAATTCGGCGATGGACGGCTTTGCCCTGCGCGCCGCCGATGCACCCGGTGTGCTGCGCCTTGTCGGAGAGGTGGCCGCTGGTGCCGCCGATCTGCCGCGCGTGGAAGCCGGGACCACGGTTCGCATCCTGACCGGCGCCCCGATTCCACCGGGTGCGGACGCGGTAGTGCCCCTCGAGCTCGTCGAGGAGCGCGGCGAGACCGTGCAGGTACCCGGCGTGGAGATTGCGGCGAATGTTCGCGCGGCCGGGTACGACACCCGCGCGGGGGAGCGCGTTGAGCTGCCCGCGGCGCCGCTCGGCGCGGCATCGATCGGGGTCGCCGCGTCGATGGGGTACGGATCACTGGAGGTCCGCCGCCGCCCGAAGGTCGCGATCCTGTCCACCGGTGACGAGCTGGTCGCACCCGGGGTACTGCTCGGACCGGGACAGATCCCCGATGCCAACAGCCCGTTGCTGGCCGCCTCCGTGGTCGAGGCTGGCGGCGAGGTGGTCGGGCAGGCGCGGGTGGGAGACGACGCCGCGGCCATTGAGCGGGCGGTCGGGGAGGCGACCGCGGGAGCCGACCTGCTGGTGGTCAGCGGTGGCGTGAGCGTGGGCCGCTACGACCATGTTCGCGGGGTGCTGGAGCGCGCCGGCACGCTCGATTTCTGGCGCATTGCCATCCAACCCGGCAAGCCGCTGGCCTTTGGCAACGTGGCAGGTCGGCCGGTGTTCGGGCTGCCCGGCAATCCGGTGAGCGCCCTGGTGACCTTCGAGCTGTTCGCGCGGCCGCTCATCCGCGCCATGCTCGGCATGCCCGGTGAAGGCCGGCAGCGCGTGCCGGTCCGGTTCCGCGGCGAACCACTGCGGAAGGACCCCGCACGCCGTGCCTACCTGCGTGTCGTGGTGGCCGTCGAGGACGGTAGCTGGGTGGCGCGGGCAACCGGTGGTCAGTCGTCGTCCCAGCTGCGCCCACTCGCCGCGGCGAACGCCCTGCTCAT
>JBBEBK010000054.1:0-32383 GCA_040882375.1 Chloroflexota bacterium | reverse complement strand
CACTTCTTGATGAGCGCCGGGATGACGTGCGACGAGGACGGGTCGAAGTTGTCACCGGGGCCGTAGAGGTTCACCGGGATCAGGTGGATGACGTCAAAGCCGTATTGCTGCCGGTACGCCTGCCCCTGGACGAGGAGCATCTTCTTGGCGAGGCCGTACGGGGCGTTGGTCTCCTCCGGGTAACCGTTCCAGAGATCGTCCTCGCGGAACGGGACCGCCGTGAACTTCGGGTACGAGCAGACCGTGCCGATCTGGACGAACTTCCCGACACCCGCGCGGCGCGAGCGCTCCATGAGCTCGATGCCCATGATCGCGTTCTCGTAGAAGAAGCGGCCGGGATTCTCCCGGTTCGCGCCGATCCCGCCAACGACGGCGGCGAGGTGGATGACGAGATCGGGACGGCCGTCAGCGAGCGCCAGATCGATGCCGTCACGGGTGCGCAGGTCGTAGTCGCGGCTGCGCGGGACGAAGATGTCTGTCGCGCCCGCCTGTTGGAGCCGGCGCACGAGCGCGGTCCCGAGGAACCCGCCCCCGCCGGTCACCATCACGCGGCGATCGGTCCAGAAGGCCATCACAGGTTCTCGGAGGGCGCCACGAGCCTGTCGCGGACGCCCGCCTCCGCGAGGTCTGCCTCGAGCATGATCCGGACGAGGTCGCGGAACTTCGTCGCAGGCTCCCAGCCCAGGGATGCGCGCGCCTTCGACGCATCGCCGCAGAGCTCGTCGACCTCCGTGGGGCGGAAGTAGGCCTGGTCCACGCGGACGTACTTCTCCCAATCGAGCCCGATGAGTCCGAAGGCGACCTCGCACAGCTCACGGACGCTGTGCATCTCGCCGGTGGCGATCACGAAGTCGTCCGGCTCCGCCTGCTGGAGCATCAGCCACATCGCCTCCACGTACTCCTTGGCATAGCCCCAGTCACGTTTGGCCTCCAGGTTGCCGAGGAACAGGTGTTCCTGCTTGCCCGAGAGGATTGCCGCGACCCCCCGGGTCACCTTTCGCGTCACGAACGTCCCACCACGACGCGGCGACTCGTGGTTGAACAGGATGCCGTTCGACGCGTGGAGTCCGTACGCCTCGCGGTAGTCGATCGTCATGTAGTGCGCGAAGAGCTTTGAGATCGCATACGGTGAGCGGGGATTGAATGGCGTCCGTTCACTCTGCGGCGACTCCACAACCTTGCCGTACATTTCGGAGCTGCCCGCCTGGTAGAAGCGAATCGGCCAGTCGGCGGTCCTCACGGCTTCGAGCATGCGCAGGGTTCCGATCGCCGCCGTCTCGGCCGTGAACTCCGGGATCTCGAAGCTCACCTTGACGTGGCTCTGGGCTCCGAGGTTGTAGACCTCGTCGGGCTTTACGGCGTGCAGCTGGCCGATCAGGCTCGAGCTGTCGGTCAGGTCGGCGTAATGCAGGTGCAAGCGGGTCGATGCCTCGTGGGGATCGCGGTAGAGATGATCGATCCGGCCGGTGTTGAACTGGCTCGAGCGTCGGATGAGGCCGTGGACCTCGTAGCCCTTCTCCAAGAGGAGCTCGGCGAGGTAGGAACCGTCCTGGCCGGTGATGCCGGTGATCATGGCACGCGAGGTCATGGGCGCAGCATAGCCTCGGGCGCTGGATCAGGTTGATCGAAGGTCCCATACTCCCTAGAGTGCTCCCGGATGTCCGACCGTGGGCACATTGGGCACCAGCATCTCGGGGAGTGCGGTAACAAGGATGATCCGACGACACCTCATGACGCTGCGGCTCGCGCTCATGCTCGGCGACGGCGTCAGCGCGGCAGCGGTCTTCCTGATCATCTCCTTCATCCGGTTCGGTGAAGGGGCGTGGATGGCCTTCTGGCAGCGCACCGGCATCGATATCCGCCTCGCGGCCATCCTCTTCGGTATCGGCTGGGTGGTCACCCTGTGGTACCACGGGCTGTATCGCCTGAGGGTCCGCCTACAACTGCGGACCGAGGCGAAGGACATCGCTCGCTCGACCGTCATCTACGCCGCGATCACGCTCGCGTCCCTGTTCGTGATTCACCGGGACGACGTCAGCCGGCTCTTCCTGCTCGCGATCTTCGTGGTGCAGCCGATCGTGACCTTTGCTGAGCGCGGCATCCTGCGCTTCGCCTTCAGCCATCTCCGCCGGCGCGGTTACAACACCCGCTTCATGCTGGTGGTCGGCACCGGACGGCTGGCACAGGCATTTGGTGACCTGGTGGAGGCCAACCCGGGCCTCGGAATCCACGTCATCGGCCATCTGGCGGTGCCGGGCGAGGAGAGCCGGGTGGTGACCCGCCCGGTCCTGGGCGCGATGGCCGACATCGAGGAGATCTTTCACAACAACGTCGTTGACGAAGTTGCGGCATGTCTCGCACCGGAGTCTGTCGGGTACCTGGAATCGATTGCCGCCGTGGCCGCCGACGAGGGCAAGACGGTCCGAATCCCGGTCGACCCCCACGCCGGCTCGATTCTGAACGCGCGCGAGGAGGAGTTCGAAGGCCTCCTCATTCGGTCGCTGGTCCACGACGGACATCGCGAGGCGGGACTCGTCGTCAAGCGCCTCATCGACATCGTGGGGGCCGTTGTGGGGCTGGTCATCCTCAGCCCTGTGCTGCTGGTCGCCGCGCTCGCGATCCGTCTGCGGGACGGGTCCCCCATCCTCTTCCGGCAGACGCGCATTGGCCTGCACGGACGACCCTTCACCATCGTCAAGTTCCGGTCCATGCAGCCCGATGCCGAGGCGCGGCTGCACGAGGTGGCGCATCTCAACGAGCGCTCCGGCGCGGCGTTCAAGGCTACCGACGACCCACGGCTGAGTCGGTTGGGACGAACCTTGCGCCGGACGAGCATCGACGAACTGCCGCAGTTGTGGAACGTGCTGCGTGGCGAGATGAGCCTGGTCGGCCCGCGACCACCGCTTCCATCCGAGGTGGTGCAGTACGACATCTGGCACCGCCGACGGCTCAGCATGAAGCCCGGCATCACCGGGCTCTGGCAGGTCCAATCGCGCAACGAGGCGAGCTTTGACCGCTGGGTCGAGCTCGATCTGAGCTACATCGACCGATGGACCCTGTGGCTCGACCTGAGCATCCTGCTCCGCACCATGCCGAGCGTGCTGATGGCCCGCGGGCGCTGAGGCGTCGGCATGCGGCACCGGCGGGGTGAGGGCATGAGCGTCGTGGTCGTCAACGCAGGGATCGGCAACCTCGGGGCGATCCCGAACATGCTGAAGCGGCTCGGCACCGCCGCCCGCATCACCGCGGATGCCGGCGAGATCGCGACCGCCGATCGCATCATCCTGCCCGGCGTTGGAGCCTTCGACGCGGCGATGCAGAGTCTGGTGGACCTTGGGCTGATCGAGGTGCTCAACCACAAGGCACTTGACGAGCGCGTCCCGATCCTGGGGGTCTGCCTGGGGATGGCGCTGCTCGGCGCGGGGAGCGAGGAGGGCCGGCTTCCGGGCCTCGGCTGGATCGCCGGTCGCGCCATCCGCTTCCAGCCCGACGATGACGGGCCGCCCCTGCGCATTCCGCACATGGGCTGGAACTACGTTCGCCCGACCGACAGCGGCGCCCTCTTCGCCGAGCTGGGCGCAAGCCCACGCTTCTACTTCGCGCATTCGTATCATCTCGTCTGCGACGACCAGGCGGACGTCGCCGGCATGACGCGGTACGGCCATCCGTTCGTCTCGGCGGTCCATCGGGGAAACATCAGCGGCATCCAGTTCCATCCGGAGAAGAGCCATCGCTTCGGACTCCAGGTATTTCGCAACTTCCTCGCCGGCCTTGCCGATGGCTGAGCCAATGTCCCCCGGAGCCGACCTCCCCGAGGGGGTGCCGATTCCCCGCGTCATCCCGTGTCTCCTCGTGGACGACGAGGCCATGGTGAAGACGGTGCGTTTCTCGTCTCCACGCTACCTGGGCGATCCAATCAACGTGATCAACCTCTTCAACCGCTTCGAGGTGGACGAGATCACGCTCCTCGATATCGGCGCGACCAGGCGCGGCGATCCGCCGCCATTCGAGCTGATCGAACGCCTGGCCGCGGAGTGCTGGGTTCCGCTCGCCTACGGTGGCGGCATCCGGAACATCGAGGACGTACGGACTGTTCTCAGCTCGGGCGTCGAGAAGGTGGTTCTCGGCACGGTCGCCCATGACCAACCGGAACTGATCACCGCCGCGGCGGAAGTCTACGGAGCACAGGCCGTGGTCGTCTCAGTCGACGTGCGCCGAACCGCGGCCGGCTTTGAGGTGTTCGTTGAATGCGGCGGACGTGCCGTCGGCACCGACCCGGCGAGCTACGCGCAGCGCGCAGCCAGCTTTGGCGCGGGAGAAATCCTGGTCGTCTCAATCGACCGCGACGGAACCATGGAAGGCTACGACCTGGAGCTGATACGCACAGTGAGCGAGGCCGTCAACGTACCGGTCATCGCCTGCGGCGGCGCCGGCGAACGGGCCCATCTCCCGATACCTATCCGCGAGGCGGGCGCGTCGGCGGTGGCCGCGGGGAGCATCTTCGTCTTCCGCGGTCCGGAGCGTGGTGTCCTGATCAACTACCCCGAACGGGAGCAACTGGAGGCGCTGTTCGCCTGACCAGGCGATGTTACGGGGCCGATGCGGCCAGCTGGCTGCGGTACCAGGCAACGGTCTCGGCCAGGCCCTCGCGGAGGTTCGTGCGCGGCGCGAAGCCGATCAGCTCGCGGGCCAGCTCGATCGCTCCGCAGTGGCGCCGAACGTCACCGGCTCGAGCCGCCTCGTGCACGACCGGCACGTCGCAGTCGAGGGCGGCGAGAAGCTCCCGGACGAGCACGTTGACCGATGTCTCGCGCCCGCTCGCCACGTTGATGATCCTTCCGCGAGTGGCCGGCTCCTCGTATATGCGAACCGCCGCATCGGCCGTGTCCCGGACGAAGACGAAGTCGCGCGTCTGCTCCCCGTCGCCGTAGATCACGATCGGCTCGTCGCGGAGGGCGCGGCCGACGACGATCGGGATGATCCCGGCGTAGGCACCGGCATTCTGTCGCGGTCCAAAGTTGTTGAAGGGCCGGACAATGGTGGCGTCGATGCCGTATGTCTCGCGGTACGAGAGCACGATGTAGTCGCCGGCCACCTTGCTCGCCGCGTAGGGCGTGGACGGCATCGAGGGATGGCTCTCATCCATCGGCACATAGGCCGCTGATCCGTACGCCTCCGACGAAGAGAAGTGGACGAGCGTCTCAAAGTAGCCCTGGCGCTGCAGCTCGCAGGGCACGGTGGTCAGCGCGATGTTGTGGTCGACCGTCCAGCGCGGGTTCACCAGCGAGGCGGGGAGCGGCACGATCGCGAGGTTGAAGACGATGTCGACCCTCTCAGCCGCGATGATCGCCCCCAGCGCGTCGTAGTCGGCCGCATCCTGGGCGTAGAGCTTCAGTTCGGGATCGAGGCGGCGCGCATCGGCCAGGTTCGCCTCGGAGCCGAGGAAGAGGTTGTCGACGACGACCAGGCGGCGCGGCCGGTCGCGCGCGATTCGCTCGACAAGGTGACTCCCGATGAACCCGGCACCGCCGGTGACGAGCACACGCCGACCCATGAGCGACAGGGGGCGCGGCTCAGTCAATCTGCTGCTCCATCGAAGACTCCTCCCCGCCTGCGGACGGCCGAAGTATCCCACGCTATGCTTGGGCCAAGACAGCCGCATCAGGACCGACTTGCCTTGACCCCCCTCCGCGGGCGCATCTGCGCCCGCTGCGTATACGACGAGCACACGCCCGGGATCAGCTTCGACGCCGACGGGATCTGCAACTACTGCCACCTCCACGACGCGATGGAGCGCCAGTACCCCACGGGGGCTGAGGGGGAACGCATCTTGCAGCGGATGGTCGCGCGGATCCGGGAGGCGGGCCGCGGCAGGAAGTACGACTGCGTGGTCGGGGTGAGTGGCGGCTGCGACTCGTCGTACATGCTCTACAGGATGGTCGAGTACGGCCTCCGCCCGCTGGCCGTCCACTTCGACAACACCTGGAACTCGCCGATCGCGACGACAAACATCTACAACGTCCTGGAGAAGCTCGGGGTCGAGCTGGACACCTACGTCGTCAACAACCGCGAGTACGACGACATCTACCGCGCCTTCATGCTCGCCGGCGTCAAGGACGTTGAGGCTCCGACCGACATCGGCCTTGCGGCAACCCTCTACCGAGCTGCCGAGAAGCACGGCGTCAAGTACATCATCGAGGGCCACTCCTTCCGGACCGAGGGGATCGCCCCACTGGGCTGGATCTACATGGATGGCAGGTACATCGCATCAGTCCACAAGAAGTTCGGCACCCGGCCGATGGAGACCTACCCGAACCTCTGGCTGAAAGACTTCCTGCGTTGGGCCGCGGTCCGCAACATCCGCCGCATCCGGCCCCTCTATTACATGGACTACCAGAAGGACGACGCGAAGCGGCTCCTGGTCAGGGAGCTGAACTGGCAGTGGTATGGCGGCCACCACCTCGAGAACCGCTTCACCGCGTTCTGGCACACGTATCTCCTGCCCGTACGCTACGGGATCGATGCGCGCCAGCTCGGCCACGCGGCGCTTGTCCGCTCCGGCCAGCTCGACCGCGAGGCGGCGCTTGTCGACCTGCAGACGCCGCCCGAGATCGACCTCGAGATCCTGGCCCTCGTCAAGAAGCGATTGCGCTTCACCGATGAGGAGTTCGACGCGGTGATGCGCCTGCCGCACCATCACTACAGCGAATTTCCGACCTACAAGCGCACCTTCGAGCGGCTCCGCCCGCTCTTCTGGCTCCTCTACCGGCTCGATCGCGTGCCGAAGAGCTTCTACCTGAAGTTCACTCGCCCCGATCCCGGCGTGGCGCTGCCCGACGCCGTGCGGGAGCCCGAGCCAGCACCAACGCTTCAGTCGTAGACCAGGGTGACGCCTCCGTCGGGGGCCACCACGACGCGGCCGATCGGCCGGCACGGCACGCCCACCGCCACGCTGTACGGCGGGATGTCGCGGTTGACAAACGAGCTGGCGCCAATGACCGAGTGGTGGCCGATCGTTACACCCTTGGCCACCACTGTTTGCGCGCCGATATGACAGTGGTCTTCGACCGTGACCGGGGCCCTCTGGATATCTGCGCGCCCTTCGCTGAGTACCCGCTGCACGGTGTCATGCGTGTAGATCTGCACGCCGGCGCTGATGTCGCAGCCGGCTCCGATGCTCAACCCGCCGCTGCCATCGAGCAGCACCATGGGGCCGATCCAGGTGCCGCCGCCGACCCTGATCTCCCCGTAGACGTAGGCCGACTGGTAAATGCTGGAGCCCTCGCCAAAGCCAAGGCTCTTCGCCCGCTCCCAGCGGTCGGTGAGCAGCTCCTGGAATGGCAGGTCCCGATCCCAGCGGTCGCGCATCTGCCCGCGAAGAGCGCGATATACCTCCGAGAGAGCTTCTTCAAGCGGGGCGGTCATCGTTGCCCGAGCATACCCGTCCGCATGCCCCGCGTGCGCACCTTGGCGCCCTCGGTTCTGCGCTACCATCGGCCGCACCGCCACAGGAGAGCTGAGTGGCCGGCCAACCGACCCTCGCGGGAAAGACGGAGCTGATCGCCAATGGCAGTTGAACGTCGTATCTGGCTGGCGCGGCCCCAGACCGATGAGGCCGAGATTGCCGAGATTCGCGAGGTGTTGGCCAGCGGATGGCTCACCCAGGGGCCGAAGGTGGCAGCGTTCGAATCGATGGTCGCCGAGCGGGTCGGCGTGCCGCATGGTATTGCGGTGACCTCGGCCACGACCGCACTGCAGCTCTCGCTGGCGGCACTCGGGGTCGGGCCCGGCGACGAGGTGCTGGTCCCGGACTTCACCTTCCCGGCCACCGCCAACGTCGTCGTGCAGCAGCGGGCGACACCCGTCCTGGTTGACATCGACCTGGAGACCTTCGCGGTCGACCCGGTGGACCTGGCTGCCAAGATCACCCCGCGATCTCGGGCGATCATCCCGGTGCATCCGTTCGGCCTGCCAGCAGACATGGATCCGATCATGGAACTTGCGGCGGCCCACGGACTCGCGGTGATCGAGGATGCGGCCTGCGCGCTGGGCGCCGAGTACTCCGGCCGCCAGGCCGGCAGCATCGGTCTTGCAGGCTGCTTCAGCTTCCATCCCCGGAAGTCGATCACGACTGGTGAAGGCGGCATGATCACGACCTCGGATGATGCCTTTGCCGATCGGGTCGGCCTGCTTCGCAACCACGGCGGCGCACGCTCCGGCGGAAGGTATGTCTTCGAGGAGGCGGGCTTCAACTACCGATTGAGCGACATCCTCGCCGCGGTCGGCGTGGCGCAGATGCGCAAGCTGGATCTGATGCTGGAGGCCCGGCGGCGCGTCGCCGCCTGGTACGACGAGGCGCTGGATGATGCCGGCCTGGAATGGGTTCGGCGACCGCAGGTGCCTGCGGGCAGGCGTCACACCTACCAGTCCTACGTCGTCCTGCTTGACCCGCAGGTGGACCGGGATGGAGTCATCGCCAATCTCGCTGGAGCGGGCATCGAGACGACCCTGGGCACCTATGCCCTCCATGCGCAGCCATTCTTCGCGAGGACGTATGGGTTCAGTCCCGGTGATATCCCGCATTCGTCCCGTGCGTTCACCAGCACGCTCTCGCTACCGCTCCACCCGGGGATCGGGGCTGACGAGGTTGCCCATGTCGTCTCCCAGGTGACCTCGGCCGTGCGCCACTAGTAAGGCGGTGGCCGCGCCTCGACCACGCGTCCTCCTCGGCATGGCCGAGACGGCAGGCTATCTCGCCAACCTCCAGCGCGGATTCCAGGAGCTGGGGCACCGCTGTCATTACCTGGACCTGCCGGAACACCCATTCGACTATGGGGGCCGGAGGTCCGTGCCGAGGCTCAGTCGATGGAGCGATCTGGCCCATCGGCGGCTCGGGGCACACCGCCGTCGATCGATTCGCTGGTACCTGTGGCTGGTCGTCGGCGGGCCACTCGACCTCGTCATCTTCGCCTGGGCGGCCATCCACGCGGATCTCTTCATCTTTGCCGGACGCGAAAGCCTGCTCCGTCGAAATGCCGATCTGCCGATCCTGAAGGCGCTTGGCAAGCGCGTGGTGTGGGTCTTCCTGGGCTCGGATCACCGACCGCCCTACCTCAACGGCCGGGCGGTCCGCGAGGCAGGCTGGACGGACGACGACGGGTACCGCTCGCTTGTCACCGGTGCGTGGGTGCGACGGAAGACCGTGCGCCGGATCGAGCGACATGCCAACGCCCTCGTCGCCTTGAGCGCATCGGCCCAGTTCCATGCCCGCTCGTTTGTGAACCTCCTGGCCGTCGGCATCCCCTGCGGAGCGCCGGACGAGGAACTCGCGAGCAGGCAGGACCGGTCCGAGCCGGTCTTCACCGGCGGCGGCCTGCGAATCCTCCACGCTCCGTCTGATCCCGCCAAAGGGACCGACGCGATCCGGGCCTGCCTCGAGCGGCTGCGGCAAGCCGGCATCCTGTACGACTACGTCGAGATCACCGGCCGCCCAAACCGCGAGGTCCGGGCGGCCATCGATGAGTCCCAACTGATCGTGGACGAGATGTACAGCGACACCCCCCTCGCCGTCTTCGGCACCGAGGCGGCGTACCTGGGTCGTCCGGTGCTGGTGGGCGGGTACCTCGCGGACCAAATCTACAGCGACGTGCCACCGGATCTGCTGCCTCCGACCTGCTTCGTGACGCCGGAGCGATTCTGCGCAACGCTGCTCGAGCTTGCCGGCAACGAGGGGCAAAGGCGCGAGGTGGGCGCGGCGGCCCAGTCGTTCGTCCGCGATCGGTGGTCCCGGGCCGATGTCGCGCGCCGGTACCTGCAGATCGCGCGCGGAGAGATTCCCGCCGAGTGGATCTGCGATCCAGCGGATCTGCGATACGTCCTCGGCTGGGGGATCAGCAAGGATCAGCTGCGCGAAGTGTTGCATGCGTTGGTTGCCCGATGGGGAGCCCCAGCCCTCGCCATGGACCACAACCCGGCATTGGAGTCCCGGCTCCTGGAACTGAGCCGGTGACCTCCCTACCGCGCCGGCTCGTCCTCGATTCGGCGATCTATGGGCTTGGCGGTGTGGCCAACCAGGCGCTGGCCGTCATCCTCGTCCCCATCTATGCCAACGTTCTCGGGGTAGAAAACTACGGGACGCTGGCACTCGTCAATACCACCTTGGCCTTCGCGACGAGCATCGTGACCCTGGCCCTGCCGCAGGCCTTCTTCCGCTCATATCTCATGGAGAATGCCGACGAGCACGGTCGCGCATTCGTGCTGCGAACGACGCTGGGGCTGCGCCTGGTGACGTCGCTGGTCGGATTGGCGGTCCTCGTGCTGCTCGCATTCCCGCTCACCGGGCTTCTCTTCGGGAACATGGCCCACCTGCCGATCCTGCTCTTCATCGGGCCGATTGTCTTCTGCGACACACTCAATCTCGTGCCGCTGTCATTCCTGAGGGCAGAGCGCCACGCAGCGGCGTACGCCGCGCTGTCATTCACCCGCGCGGTGCTGGGCAGCGTGATGATCATCTTCTTCGTGGTCGTGCTGGATATGGGGGTCCTCGGGGTCGTCCTCGGATCCCTGATCTCAGCCATCGTCGTTGCCGCGGCCGGAGTGGTGGTCCTCGCTCGAGCTGGCCGCATCGGCATGGCATTGGACCGGCCGCTGATCAACCACATGCTCGTCTTCTCGCTGCCCCTGGTACCGGCCTCGGTGGCGGCCTGGACCCTGAACCTGTCCGACCGCTACCTGTTGCAGGCCTTTTTTGGCAACCAGGCGGTCGGGATCTACTCAGCGGGCTACACCATCGGCCTGGTGATCAACGCGCTCGCCGTCGCACCCTTCAGCCTCGCCTGGGCGGCCACCTTCTGGGAGATTGCGAGCAAGCCAGGCGCTCGCCAGACCTACGCCCGCGTGATGACCGGATTCGTGATCCTCGCCGGATTCATCGGGCTCGGCCTCTCCGCGCTGAGCACGGACGCACTGCGCCTCCTCTTCCGACCTGAGTTCGAGCCAAGCCGCTTCGTGGTGCCATTCAGCGCGTTCGCCTACGTCCTGAACGGCATCTACAGCATTGGCGCCACCGGCCTGAACATCGAGGGCCGCACGGGTGTCCTGCCCGTCACGCTGTGGGCTTCCGCGATCGCGAACGTGGCGTTGAACCTCGTGCTCATCCCCAGCATCGGCTACCTGGGTGCGGCCGTCTCAACCCTGCTCAGTTATGGCCTGCTCGCCGTGTCCACCACGGCCGCCGGCCAGCGCTACTACCCGGTGCCGTGGGATATCCCGCGCATTGCGGGAGGCCTCGCACTGGCCATGGGTCTCGCCGCCGCCGCGCTGCTCGGTCCGGACCACATCGTCTGGCGGCTCGGTTGCATCGGGGCCTATCCCGTCCTTGTGATCCTCCTTCGAGTCGTGCGCTGGGACGATCTCGCCGTGCTCCGCGCGGCACTGCCTAGCGGCCGCGGGCCGTCTTCATAAGCGTCGACGGGCGCCCTGCGACTCCGCGTCAGGTGGCCGCGATCTCGACGCCAAGCGATCGGTAGACCTCCAGCAGTGTCCGCGCCGACACGTCCCAGTTGTAGCGCTCCTCGACTGCCCGACGAGCGTTGCGGCCCATGGCGCGGAGGCGATCCCGGTCGGCCAGCAGGCCGTCGATGGCCGAGGCGAACTGTCGCGGATCGGTCGTATCGACACAGAGTCCCGCTTCGCTGCCGACCACCACGTCGCGCACCTGCGGGAAGTCACTGGCGACCACCGGCAGTCCCGCCGCCATGTACTGGAACAGCTTGTTGCCCAACGAGTATCGGTTGTTGAGGGAGGAGGGAACCAGCGGCGACACGCCGATGTCGGCGGAGGCCGCCCAGCCGATGACCTCATCGGGTGGCACCGGAGTGAGCAAGTGCACGCGCTGGTCGACTCCCAACTCCGCCGCGAGGCGCCGCAGACTGACTTCGAGCACCCCCTGCCCGAGCAGCACCAGGTGGGCACCGCTGCGCAGCAGGGGGATGCTCTGGACAAGAGCTTCAAGCCCACGCCCCTCCATCAGTCCGCCCAGGTACAGGATGATCGGTGCGCCCTGTGGCAGGCCCTGCGGATCGATGCGGGTGCGCAGATCGCGTCTGGATTCCGAACCTGCCTCGGGATAGTTCGCGAGCAACTCGACGTGGCGCAGGTGATAGCGCCGCTCAAGCCAGCGGGCAATCGGTGGGCTCACCGTCACTTGCGCCGCGGAGCGCCCGATGAGCCGCCGTTCCAGGATGAAGAAGAAGAGGTACATGAGGGCGAAGTAGAGCCAGGAACGACCCCACCGCCCCTGACCCAGCCAGAGTTCGTGCGCGTCGTAGACGAATGGAACGCCCAGTCGCCGCGCGGTGGCAGCCACCGGCCCCAGCGTGTCACTGTCGTGCGCGTGCAGGATCTGGGGACGGGTCTCTTCGAGCGCGCGTTCGAAAATCCGGCTGTTACGAAGGAAGCGCCACCCAGGGATCCAACGGCTTGGCGGAGCCACGCGCACGATACGGATCCCGTCTCGTTCCTCGACCGACGGCAGGCCGGCGGCGGCCTTGCACACCACCGTGACCGAGTACCCCGCGCCTGAGAGCGTCCGGGCTTCCTTCTCCACGCGGGAGTCGTGCGTGTAAGGGTTGCGAAGGCACATCGTCACCCGGATGGGTGCCACCGCGGCGCTCATCGGCCGGTACGCTCCTGAATCGCGCTCGGCGCCACATCGCGCCGACCAGCCGTCTCCACGGGACGGTCGAGGAACGACCGCGCCCAGGCTTCGACTGACAGAAATCGCCAAATGTCCGCGTCCACATGATCCTTCCCGTCGCGGAACGCGCGCCACATGGCGCGCATGGCCGGTGCGTCGTTCCATTCGCGCTCGGCAAACGAGCGGGACGCCAGCAAGTCGCCTCCCCACTCGCACAGTGGACCGCGGAGCCAGGCCGCCTGGGGCGGAGCGTATCCGATCTTGTCCATCCGATGCCGTACCGATTCGGGCAGGTAGTCGCCCATTGCCTCGCGAAGGACCCGCTTCGTCTGGCCGCGGTGGAGCTTCATGTCCCATGGCAGGCTGAATGCGAGCTCCACGAGTCGATGGTCGAGGTAAGGGAGTCGGACCTCGCGGCTGAAAGCCATCGAGTTGCGGTCCGCATAGCGCAGCAACCCCGGCAGCACGGTCTCGGTCAGTGTCGATGCAAGCATGTCATCCAGGTCGGTTCGGAACCGGGGGGAGAGCGCGTGGGCGCTCGCCACGGCTGCTTGAGTCCGGGCGAAGGCTTGAGAGATGCCCGGCCCCCTGCGGAGCCTCCGGAGGAGGCGCGCCGCGGACTCCGGCATCGCGTAGAACGCCAGCGCCCTGAGTCGCGCCGGGCCGTGCGCTGCAGAGAAGCCTCGAACTTCGCGCGCGAGCTCCGACCACCTGCCCGTTCGCAGGAGGTATCGGAAGAGCGCGCTGAAGTAGAAATGGTAGCCCGCGACGGTCTCGTCGGCGCCCTGCCCATCAAGGAGCACGGTGACGCCCTGCTCTCGGGCAAGCCGCATGACGGCCCACTGCGCGTAAATGCTCAGCGATCCGAATGGCTGATCCTGGTGCCAGATCACGTTCTCGAGGTCTGAGGGATCCGGAACCGGCTCCACTTCGTGCGAGTGCGCCCCGCTGAGAGCGATCACTTCCGCGATGTACCGGCCCTCGTCCAACGGCCATCCGGGGAATCGAGCCGAGAAGGTGTGCTGACGTTCAACGTGGCGGCCCCGGGCGAGGTAGCCCACGACCGAGCTCGAGTCGATCCCACCTGACAGCGACGAGCCCACCGCGACGTCAGCCCGAAGGCGGATGCCGATGGAGTCCTGCAGCAGATCGCGGTAGGCTGCCACCAACTGGTCGCGAGGCCGAGGATCTTGGACCGACCCGTCCAGCTGCCAGTAGCGCCGCACGACCTCATGTCCGTCGTCCACCTGCAGCTCGAGATAGTGCGCGGGCGCCAGCGCAACGATGCCCTCGAAGAAGGTCGCAGGCTCGAGCTCGGTCAACTTGTGGCGAAGAAACCGATAGACCGATTGCCCTTGCGCTCGCGCCATGACTCCCGGATGGGCCAGGAGCGCCTTGATCTCTGAGGCGAACAGGAAGGTCCCATCACCCGTCCGATGGTAGTAGAGCGGCTTCTCCCCGAATCGATCGCGCGCGAGGAGCAGCGTACGTCGGGCAGGATCGTAGATCGCGAAGGCGAACATCCCGTTGAGGCGACGCAGGCAATCGACGCCCCACCGATCGTAGGCGGCAAGCAGCACTTCGGTATCGCTGGATGTTCGGAAAGTGACTCCGCCGCTGGCAAGCTCTTCGCGCAGTTCGACGTAGTTGTAGATCTCGCCGTTGAGGATGACCTCGCATCCCGATGGTGAGCGCATCGGCTGCGACGCATCATCAGACAGGTCGATGATGGCAAGCCGCCGGTGTCCCAGTCCAACACGACCATCGCGAATGACCTGGCCCACGCCGTCCGGGCCTCGGTGCGAGATGCGCTCGAGCATCGCGGAGATCAACTCCGGAGTGGGATGTGGACCAACGACGCCGGCGATGCCGCACATGATCTGAGTTGCCCCCGCTACGGAACATTTGACTCGCAGCCGCGAGAGTAGCCCACAATCCGGCGGCCGGCCCACCCGGCACCCTGGTGCCCCGGGAAGGGCCCCGTATCTCTCACCCCCGGAGAGCTACGCCGGCGAGCGGTGGCTGGGGAGCGTCGCGAGCGCCTTGCCCCCAGCCGGTGAGAAGTACGCTCCCGCGGGACGCCGGCGAGCGTGCCCGCCTGCCGTAAGCTTCCGCAGCGGAGAATTGGACCGTCTCGGCCGCTCGGCCGCCCGGCCGCTCGCCCGGCTGGCCCGGTCGCCCGGCTGGCCCGCTCGCCCGGCTGGCCCGCTCGCCCGGCCGCCCGCGCGGGGGCAACACGGTCAGAAGGCCTCGAGGTAGCGGTCCACCTCCCAGCGGGTGACCTGCATCCGGTACTCGTCCCACTCCTCGGTCTTGGCCTCGACGAAGCGCTCAAAGACGTGCTCGCCCAAGGCGTCGGCGATGACCGTGTCGGCCTTCAACTCGTCGAGGGCTTCGCGCAGCGTGCCGGGCAACTGCCGGATCTTGCGGCTCTCCAGCTTTGCGGCGTCGAAGTGGTACAGGTTCTCCTCGACCGGATCCGGCGGGGTCAGTTTGCGCGCCACGCCATCGAGACCCGCGGCGAGCATGCAGGCAAACGCCAGGTAGGGATTCGCGGCGGGGTCCGGGCAGCGCAGCTCGATGCGGGTGCTGTTGAGATGGCCCTTGCTGATCTGCGGGATGCGGATCAGGGCCGACCGGTTGATGCGCGCCCAGCCGATGTAGACCGGCGCCTCGTACCCGGGGACGAGCCGCTTGTAGCTGTTCACCAGGGGCGCCAGGACGGCGATCATGCCGCGCGCGTGCTCCAGGGTGCCGGCGATGTAACTGCGCGCCAGCGATGAGAGACCGTACGAATCGGTGGCGTCGGCAAAGGCGTTCTTCGCCTTCTTCACGTCCCACAGGCTCTGGTGGGTGTGCATCCCCGAGCCATTGATCCCGAAGAACGGCTTGGGCATGAAGGTGGCGTAGAGGCCGTTTCGCGCGGCCACGGCCTTGAGGGTGGTCTTGAAGGTGACCGCGTTGTCGGCCGTGCGGAGGGCATCTGCGTACTCGAAGTCGATCTCATGCTGGCCGGTGGCGACCTCGTGATGAGCCGTCTCGACCTTGATCCCAAAGGCCTCCAGGTCGTTCATCATCTCCTTGCGGACATCGGTCCCCAGGTCGCTGGAGAGATCGAAATAGCCCGCGGCGTCGTGGGGCAGCGCCTCAACCGATCCGTTGCCGCGCTTCAGAAGGAAGAACTCGAGCTCCGGCCCGGTGTTGAGGATGTAGCCCAGCTTCCTGGCCTTCTCGATCTGGCGCCGCAGGACCCAGCGCGGGTCGCCGGGGAACGGGTCACCGTTCGGAGTGAAGACGTCGCAGATGACCCGCGCGGCACCGGTCGTGAGCGGCTTACCGGCGGGGTCGAAGCCCGGCTCCCAGGGCACCTCGGCGAAAGTCGCCAGGTCCGGGACGAGGAACATGTCCGACTCGGCGATCCGGGCGAAACCCTCGACGCTGCTGCCGTCGAACCACTTGCCATGCTCGGCCGCTTCTTCCAGCTGGTGCATCGGTACCTGCACCGATTTCACCTGGCCGACGATGTCGGTGAACTGCAGGTTGATGAAGCGCAGGTTGCGCTCCTCGGCAAGCTTCAGGGCGGCGGCGAGCTCCTTGTTGGCCATGCGGGACTCCTTACCGATGATGGTCGTTGGCGATACCGAGCAGACTATCGGCCGCCCGGGCAGATGGCAGTCGGCAGGCGGCCGACGCGCGACGCGACTTCTTGTGCAGTATGCACAACGCCGGGCAGCTCAGCGGGCGGCGCGCTCGGCGTCGGCGAGGATGCGCAGGGCGTCAGCGGGTCGCCGCGGGTCGATCCCCCGCTCGGCCCGCGTGACCCGCAGACGGTAAAGGACCGTGTTGCGATGAACGCCGAGCGCCCGCGCGGCGGGCGCGATGCGACCATTGGCGCGAGCAACGGCCAGCAGGGTCTCGGCGAACCGCTCCGAGGGCGCCGCGGCGGGCGTTGGTGGATCTGGCGGGCGGGCGGAGATGCGAGCCCTGGGGCTGGGTTCGCTGCCTCGACGCAGGAGAGCCCGCAGGGTGATCCCCAGAGCCTCCAGCGCGACCTCGTCCACGCGGGCGAACGGCAGGTCGTCGAAGAGCCAGACCGCGGCCCCGGGCCGTACACGACGCTCCATCAGCCAGAGGCCATCGCGCGTGCGGCGCGTGCTCGCGCTGCGGGTCGACGTCCCACTGAGCAGCCGAGCCTGCGTCGCGGCAAAACGTGCCGCCAGGGCACGCCCGGCCGGCCGTGGATGCAGGCTGCGCAGCTCTCCCTCGGCGACGAAGGCCACGCCGCGGCGAATGCGCGCCGCGACCAGTCCGGCGGCGGCCGCGGGGTCGGGGTCAGCCAGCGCCGCCTCGGCCGCCGCCAGGCGCAGTGCCGCGCCGAATTGAGCAAGGTGGGCCTGCTCGCCGCCGAGATATGCGCCGAGCGCCTCGGACAGGTAGGAGGCTGTCCTTGTGCTGGCGAGGACTGGCACCTCGTCACCGGCAAGCTCCTGGCGCAGCGCTGCGTGGCCACCGGCGAGGAGCAGCGCCACCGGAGCCAGGCCCGCCGCGCGCAGCGTGGCGAGGAACTCATCGAGCGGCCGCCCGGCCACCAGCGCAGCGTCGACCACGAGGAGCTCACCGTCGACTCGGGGCGGCAGGTGCGGCGTCATGGCTCGGGTTCGCAGGATGCCGCGCACCGGCTGCGTCATCGCCCCCACGGACCCCGAGACTAGCCGCGCCTCGGCGTCGACCGCGCGCCAGAGGTCGATCAGGCTGGTCATCGGCCCGGCGAGCTCAGCTGGCGGCCCCTGCGGCGGCGGCAGCGAGGTCGGCGACAAGGTCGTCGGGATCCTCCAGGCCGATCGAGACCCGGACCATGCCAGGGGTCAGGCCGGCGGCGGCAAGCTGCGCGTCATCGAGCTGGCGGTGCGAGGACGAGGCCGGGTGGCTGCAAAGGGTTTCGGCCGATCCCAGGCTGGTGGCGTGAACCGCCACCGAGAGCAGGTCGAGGAAGCGCTCGCCGGCCGCTCGGCCACCGTCCACCTCGAGCGCCAGCATCCCGCCGGCCATCCCATCACGCAGTTCGCGAGCCGCGAGGGCGTGCTGCGGGTGCGATGCGAGGCCCGGGTAGCGGATGCGCTCCACGCCAAGCGCCCCTTCGAGGTGCTCGGCGACTGCGAGCGCATTTGCGCTGTGACGGTCCATCCGGAGAGCCAGCGACTTGAGGCCGCGGAGTGCCAGGAACGCCTCGAGCGGAGCCGCGTTGCCGCCGACGTTGATCACGATCTCGCGGGCGGCTGAGACGCGCGCCTCGCTGCCCAGGATCGCGCCGCCGGTCAGGTCCGAATGCCCACCGATGTACTTCGTCGTGGAGTGCACCACCAGGTCCGCACCGAGCGCCAGTGGGTTGCAGAGGTAGGGTGAGGCGAAGGTGTTGTCCACCGCCAGGGGGATCTCGCGGGCATGGGCCAGGGTCGCCAGTGCGGAGATATCGGCCATCGCAGTGGTCGGGTTGCTGATCGTCTCCGCCCAGACGAGCCCGGTGCGATCGCTGATCGCCGCGGCGACGGCATCGAGATCGGTCATGTCCACCGACCGGACGCTGATCCCGGAGCGGGCGAGTACCGTCCGGGCCAGCCCGACCATGCCGCCGTAGACGGCGCCGGGGATGAGCAGCTCGTCACCGGTTTGCAGGATGGAGAGCACGGCGCCGTGGATCGCGGCCATCCCCGACGCGGTCACGTGTGCGGCCTCGGCCCCCTCGAGCTCGGTCAGCGTCTCCTCGAGCGCAGCGTGCGTGGGGTTGGAGTAGCGAGTGTACGAATGGCCGGGCCGCGAGAACTCGAGCAGCTCGGCCAGCTCGAGGGCGGAGGCAACCTCAAACGTGCTGGTCTGGTAGATCGGGACGTTCACCGGTGCCTGCGGTACGGCAGGAACGCGGCTGGCAGCGCGAATCGCGCGGGTGGCGAAGCCGGGCATGGTCGGCCGAGTCTAGCAGGGCTCTTCGCCGGGACTACGGCAGCGCCTCGGGCGGGGTGGTCGGCTCCGCCAGGAGCGACGCGCCGATAGCGCGGATGGCGGCGAGGTTGGGCACCAGGATGTAGCCGGCCGACGAGTAGGGATCGGCGGTCATGTAGTCCGGAGGCTGGAGGACGATCCGCTTCAGGAGGGACATGTCCGCGTCCTGGACCGCCTGCGCCAGCTCCGGCATCCGGTCGCCGGGGACATCGGTGGCGATGGTGTTCTTGACCGCGTCAAGCAGGGCCGGAAGGGACAGCAGCAGGTTGCCGGCCGTCAGCTGCTCGCGTAGTGCGGTGAGCAGCTGCTGCTGTCGATCGGCCCGCGTGAAATCGCTGTCCCCGACCCCCTTGCGCGAGCGGACGAAGGCCAGGGCGGTGTGGCCGTCCATGTGGTACGTCCCCGGCTGGAGATAGAAGCCAGCTGGCTTGCCGTACTCGTCGTAGTAGGTCGGGTCGTTGATCGCCCGCGTGACGGTGATGTCGACGCCACCGATGGCGTCGACAGCCTGCTTGAATCCCAGGAGGTTGATCGCCGCAAAGTAGTGGATCGGCACGCCCAGGAGCCTGCCGATGGTCGCCTTCAGGGTGCCGACGCCGCCGAGCGGGAACTCGTCCGGGCGGGCGTCGGCGTAGGTCATCAGCGCGTTGAGCTTATTGTTGAACGGTTGTCCGTTGGGCAGCGGCGCGCCGTAGAGGTCGCGTGGGATCGAGATCATGGCCGACCGCGTGCCAAGGGTGTCCAGGCTCACCACGAGCATCGTGTCGGTCAGGGCAGTGACGCGACCTGGGGCGCTGTCCACGCCGACGAGCAGCACGTTGACCCGCTCGCCGGCGGCCACGTCGGGCTGCCCCGAGGGCTCCGGAAGCCCTGAGAAGACCGGCAGGCTGTCGTCGATGCTGCCGGCCGAGCCGCCCAGTGCCACGGCGTCGAGCGTGTCGATCGCCTTCGCCGCATACCACGCCGGGAGCGCATGCATCCCGAGTGTTGCGACCACCAGCAGTCCGGTGACCCAGGTCGTCCAGCGCCGACGGTTCGCCGACTCGTAGTGCCCGTGGGCCTGCACGACCGCCACCAGCCGCCAGCCGAGAAGCGCCAGGTCGAGCGCGATGAGCCCGAGCAGGAAGCGGAAGTCGAAGAGCCTCGCCAGCAGGCTGGACCCAACGGTGGCTAAAGCCAGTGCCACGCCGACGACGAGCAGAAAGGCGGGCGTGGCGAGGATCCAGGCGAGCCATGAGTCGCCGTTGTACGCCTGGCCAAGTCCTGGGAAGAGAAACGACAGGAACGCCGCCAGCGAGGCACGCGGGTTGGCCTCGGGCGACCTCGGCTCGAGGTCAGTCGCGGACGTAGGTCTCATCGGGAGCGCAATGGTGCCATAACCCCGAGACGGGCAAGTGGGTAGGATCTGTTCCATGCGGCAACTGCGCTCCCTCGGCCGCGGCCCGATCCTCGGGGTCGCAGCGGTACTCGTCATCGTAGGGCTGGCGCTCGGCGCCATGGTGATTGGCGGCCAGCGGCCGGATCCGACGCCCACTCCCGCGCCGAGTCTCACGCAGCAGCCGACGCCGAGTCCCACCAAGCGGCCCACGCCGACCGAGGAACCCACCGTGGCTCCCCCTGTCGCGCGATGCCCGCTCAGCGGCCTGCCGATGGACGACGCTTCGGCCCTGGAGCGTACGGCCCTGGCCGTACCCATCGACAACCATCCCGGGGCCCGACCGGCTCGTAACCTGACGCGTGCCGACCTGGTCGTCGAGACCCCGGTCGAGGGCGACACGACACGCTTCACCGCCATCTACCTCTGTCAGCCGACCGAGGGCCTGACCGGACCGATGCGCAGCGGTCGCTACTACATGGTCGATTTGTGGCAGGACCTGCACGTCCTGCCGTTCTTCTTCGGTGCCAGCCCCGGCGCCCTGAATCGATTTGACAATGCCGGGATGCCCTACGTGAATGGCATCACCGGCGCCTGGCCATGGTTCCGCAGGTTTGGCGACTACGGTGCTCCCCACAACCTGTACGGCGACCTCGAAGCAGTGCGAGCGGCATTCGGCGCCAACGCGCGACTCGACACGCTCGTCCCGCGGGTCGGTGCCATCCGGCCGCCCTTCGCGTTCGATCCGGACGTTCAGCTTCCGGCGGGGCGTCGCGTTGCGGCGATAGAGATCCGCACGAACTCGTACTGGCGCTTCGGATGGAGCTGGGACGCCGCGCTGGACGCGTGGCGGCGCAGCGACGGCGGGAAGCCCGTCGTTGACGCGATCAGCAGTGAGCCGCTGACCGCCACGCACGTCCTGGTGCAACGGGTAACCCAGGAGGTGGTCTACGGCGATCCCGACCCCGGCGGCAACCCGAGGCGTCTGCAGCACCTGGTTGGCACGGGAACCGGAACCCTGTACAGCGATGGGCGGGCGATCGCGCTGAGGTGGTCGCGGCCCACCGCCGCCGACGGCACGCGCTGGACGTACGAGGAGAGCGGCGACCCGGTGGTGCTGCCTCCGGGCCTCATCTGGTGGGAGATCGTGCCGATCGGTGCCGGACTGACCGAGTCCTGATCGGGGGTCCGCCCGGATTACGCGCCTTCGCTGCGCGCCGGGGCGGAGAGAAAAGCGTCCATCGCCCTCCGGATCTGGTGGTCGGGATCCATGTTCAGCCGCGCCGCGGCAATCTGCCGGCGGACGTCGCTCGGATCGGGCTCCGACTCGTCATGGATCTGCGCCGCGAACTCGTGTCCGGCGCTGACCGCACCGTTGTGCGATGGCACTGCCACGGCGATCGGCTGCCGATCATCGAGGGCTGCCTCGGCAGCCGGCTCCTGGATGGCGGAAGGGCCGACCGGCAGCTGGCGGGAGGGTCGTGGAGGGCGGGGGTTGCCACTGACCTGGTTCTTGCCGAGTGACTTGGCCTGGTACATGGCTCGGTCGGCGGCGAGCATCAACTCCTCGGCGGTCGCCCCGTCCTCGGGGTAGGAGACGAGGCCGATGCTGGCGGAGGCCTCTGGCTCGCCATTGCGCGAGACGCCGATCGCCTCCACGCCCTCGCGGATCTTCTCGGCCACCACGAAGGCGCCGATGAACTCCGTCTCGGGCAGCAGGACCAGGAACTCGTCCCCGCCGTAGCGGTAGGCCGAATCGACCGTCCTGATCGAACTGCGAATCACGCGGGCCAGCCCGCGAAGCACCGCGTCGCCGCGCAAGTGGCCCATCGCGTCGTTGATCGCCTTCAGGCCGTCGAGATCCACCATCAGCACGCAGAATCCACGACCGCTGCGGCGCGTCCGCTGGACCTCCTGCTCCAGGGTCGGGTGCAGCTGGCCACGGTTGAAGAGGCCGGTCAACGGGTCCATCTGGGAGAGCTCGAGCACGCGCTGGCGCATCCGTCGCTCACCACTGGCGTAGACGCCCGCCAGGTAGGCGAGGAGCCAGAGCGATCCGAGGTTGATACCGATGCGGAGCAGGTCCGCGCCGACGAAGGCGGAGCGCTCCGGGTCGAGTGTCAGCACGCCCAGGTAGGCCAGCGAAGCGATGGCGGCTGCGAGGAGGCCGGCACGACTGCCCAGCGTCAGCGCCACGGCGACGGCAACCAGATGGTAGCCAAATGCGAACGGCGAGGCGCCATGCCCGGTTAGGAGGAGCAGCCCACTGGCGAAGGCCAGGCCGCCGACGATCTCAACGAACACGACAGGGCGCCTTCGCCAGCGGCGCGGGAGGAGCTCATGGACGAGCAGGACCAGCGCTGCCGCGGCGCCTCCGAGTCCGAAGATCGCAGCCCGCGTCTCCGGATATGCATTCGTGGTACCGATCCCCACCAGGATGCCGGCGATGGCCACCCACCAGGCCACCCGCAGCATCCCCTCATACCCCGATTCGGCGACCGCCGAAGCCGCGGGCTCGGCGTCGCCCACGGGGGCGAGCCTTGCGGCGCCTCGCCCACGCAGGACGGCAACCAGCGCGCCGATGCCTACCAGCACGGCCGCCGTCGCAGAGACGCTGATGAAGATGATCTCGGGTTCCACGGTCCTCCCTGTTGGGCACGATCGACCACCGACCGCGGCGCAAGCGGAACTTCAGCCCTCCCGGCGGCCAGTGTAGGGGCCGGGCGGCGACACGCGCAAAGGTACTAACCCCACCCGAACAACCTTCTGGCGCATGCACGCACCACCTTGCACGGCAGGCCCGGGCGTGTCGTTTGCTAGAATCAGGTCCCCGCCCGCCTCCCCGACGTCCATCTACAGGTGCCATGACGGACCGCCCGCGCCCCGCCGCGATCGCCGCTCTCCTCTCGTTTCTCTTCCCCGGGCTCGGCCAGGCGTATCTCGGCGAACGACGAGCGGCGCTGCTGTTCGCCGCCCCCATCGCCGTGGCGGCGCTGGGCGCCATCACCACGGCAATCGCGCTCGACGAGCAGCTGCTCAACGAACTCCTCTCCGCGCCCGTGCTCCTTGGCCTCGTCGTGGCGAACGTGGCGATCGGGGCGTGGCGAGTCGGCGCGATCGGCCATGTCGGCCTGCGTCGGGAGCACGGCCACGGGACGCGGCGCGCGATGTCGGTCGTCCTCGTGGTCGCGCTGCTGGCCACCACGGTCGGCATGCACGCGTGGGCCGGGATGCTCATCGGGCAGTTGAACGCCTCACTTGGCGAGGTATTCGGGGGCGGGAACGGGCAGACCGGCGCGCCCGGTGGGGGTGGCCCGCTCAACCGGCCGACCTATCGGTGGGACGGCACCGAGCGGATCACCTTCCTGTTGCTCGGCGTCGACTCGGGCGTGGGGCGCGACGAGGCGCTCACCGACACGATCCTGGTGGTGAGCGTGGACCCGGTGGCCGGCTCGGCAATCATGGTCTCGGTTCCGCGTGACACCGGTTTCGTGCCGCTCCCGGATCGGTCGGTCTACCCCGACGGCCTGTACCCCTACAAGATCAACGGGCTCTCGACCGAGGCGAGCGACGCGCCGGAGATCTGGTGCCCCGACGAGGTGATCGATCCCGCGAGCTGCGGCCTGCGCACGCTCGAACGAGCGATCGGCCTCTACCTGGGGATCTCGATCCAGTACTACGCGACGGTCGACCTGCAGGGGTTCGTCGACCTGATCGACGCGG
Source organism: Chloroflexota bacterium (assembly GCA_040882375.1). GTDB lineage: Bacteria > Chloroflexota > Limnocylindria > QHBO01 > QHBO01 > CF-167. Next base: position 8,591 of record JBBEBK010000054.1, on the reverse strand, counting down.
TCGGCGGCGTAACCCTGTGTCTTCCGGGACCGATGATCGATCCCGAGTACGGCGGACCCACCTGGACCGGGGTCGGGATCGAACTGCCTGGCGGCTGCGCGCACTACGATGGCGTCCATGCGCTGGCCTATGCACGCGTCCGGAAGGGGTGGATCGAGCTCCCGGACGGGACGCGCGAATACCAGAACGATTTCATGCGCTCGGAGCGACAGCAGAAAGTGCTCCTTGAGCTGCGCCAAGAGTTTGCGAAGGCCGATCTGTTCTTCGAATTTCCCGCCATCGTGACCGCCATCGGCAGCACGGTGGAGACCGATTTCCCTCGCTCGCTGGCGGGCGATCTCGCCAGCCTCCTGCCGCTCATCACCGGGCCCGATATCAAGCGGGTGGTGCTCGGGTATCCCGAGTTTGTCGACCCGCCCCTGGAACCCCTGGTCAACTATCTCCTGATCCCTCGCCGCAGTGACGTGCGAGCCGAGGTGCAGCGGCTCTTCGGTCAGGAGCTGGAGGGCTGGTATCTCGGCAGCGAAGCCGAAGGCCCGCCCGCGGTAGGCCCGTGACGGGCACAGCCGGGCGGGAAGGCAGACAGTGGCTGCTGCTCGTTTCGATGTACCCGCTCGACCGCGGCCTGTGGGGCGCCACCACGCGCATTACGCAGCTCCGCGACGCGCTGGCCCGCCGCATCGACCTTGATGTCATCTCTGGAACGCGCACCAGGAGGGCGCGCGGATTTGCCACTTACCTCGCGGGCGGCCGGGTGCGCGGATTGGCGGGGATCTACGTCGAGAACGCAACAACCCTGCCCGGCCCGGCCGACCTCGTCTTCCTCGCGATCGCGCGCGCCCGAGGGATCCCGATCCTGACGTACGTGCGTGATGCTCAGCAGCTCTTTCCCGAGTACTACGAAGCTGCCACGTTGAAGCGGCGCTTGTCCCGAGTTCTCTTCCTGCCGGCCACCCGCGCCCTCATGCAGCTTTCAACGACCGTCGCCTTCCCGTCCCGCGGGCTGGCAGACGTCGTGCTCGGCGACCAACGCGGGAGCGAGGAGCCTCGGTTACTGCCGCCCGGATCGCGGCTAGCCGAGGCGCCGCCGGTCGATCCGACGGCACGCAGCCTGCTCTTCGTCGGGAGCCTGCGCTACCAAGCCCACGGCGGCGCGATCCTCCTCGAGGCAATGGAGTTGGTGCGCGCCCGGGGGAACCCGGTAGAGCTGATCTGTGTCGCACGCGCTGGAGACGAGCCGCCCGGCCCGCTCCCCTCCTGGCTGCGTGTGGTGCGCGCCGAGGGTCGTGAGATCGACGCGCTCCTTCCCGGGGTGCTGGCCAGCATCACGCCCCGCCGCAAGACCCCATACAACGACCTGGCAGTGCCGATCAAGGTCATGGAGTATCTGGGCTACGGACGCCCGCTGGTGGTGACCGATACCACCGAGACGGCCGCGATCGTGCGAGCCGCCCAATGCGGGGTGGTCGTCCCCGATACCGCGGAGGGACTTGCCGACGGCATTGCACTGGTCGCCGAGGCACCGCCCGCCCAGCTCGCAGCCTGGGGAGCTGCGGCTCGACGCGCGGCGGCGGCCAACTCGTGGGACGCGCGGGCAGAGAGCATCCTGCGCGCGCTCAAGATGGCGCGATGAGTGCGGCGGAGCACGCGCGGCGCCCGGCAATCGCGGCACCGCTGACGGTAGCCGCGGCCGTCGGGTTGACACTCCTGCTCATCGCGGGCTCGCACGTCTCGACGGTGGTCTTTACGGGCGCCGCCCTGGGGCTGGTGGTGGTGGCGTCGGTCGCCTCGCTCGTCTGGCCGCGAACGATCCTCGTGCTGGTGGCTCTGTCGCCGATCCTGGATCGCTACCTGATCCCCGGGTTGCTCACCCCAGCAGCGGAGACGCTGACCCATTTCCTGTCGGAGGCACTGCTGGTCGGCGTGGGCAGCGTCCTCGTCTTCCAGGCATGGCGTCGCGGGACGCTGCGCACCGCACTCGTTCACCCGACCGTCGGGCTGGCCTTCGGCTTCGTGCTGCTGTCGCTCGCGTCGGCGGTGGTGAACGGGGTGCCGGCCGTCCAGGCGGTGGCCGGAATCGGCTTCACGCTCGATGCGGTCGCCCTGTTCGTGCTGGCGCGGATCGTGGGATTCACGCCGCGACAGGCGAGGACCGCCATCGGCTGGGTGATCGCCCTGGCCCTTGCGGCCGCTCTCGTCGCCGTGGCGCAGGCGGTGCTGTCGCCCCATCTGCTGGGACTCTCTGCCCTGACGGGCCGCTTTGGTGAGCTCTACCGCCTGGCCGCCTTCTTCGGCGATCCCAACACCCTGGCCGCCTTCCTCTCGGTCGCGATCCCGTTCGCGATCTTCGGGGCCACCGGCCTTGCATCGCCGCGCGGCCGCCGGCTCGCACTGGCCGGGGCGGCGCTGCTGATGCTGGCGCTGTGGCTCTCGTTCTCGCGCGGCGGCTGGCTGGGCGCCGTGGGTGGCTTCACGATTGCTGCACTCCTGCTCGACCGTCGGGCCCTGCGGATCGGCCTCCTGCTGGCGGTCGTCACCTTCGCGGCGGCCATGGTCATGCCGCGCAATCTGCTGTGCGATACCTGCGACGAGCGACCCGACCTGTTCGGTTCGACCTTCGGCCGATTCGACACCATCGGCGAGGGGCGGGACCTGCGCACCCTCTTCGTCCTCAACGCGCTGCCCATCATCGGCGACCATCCGGTGCTTGGCGTTGGCCCGGGCCGCTACGGCGGTGCGGCCGCGGACATCTTCGGGACGCCGGTCTATGCCGCCTACCGGACCGATACGCTCTTCGTGAACCCCACCCAGCGCACGGTGGACGACTTCTGGCTGCACCTGCTGGTCGAGAGCGGCGTGGTCGGGCTGGTGGTGTTCGCGGGGATGGTTGGCGCGACCGTGCGACCGATGCTCCGCAGCGCCCGCGGCGCGTCGGGGCCGCGGCGACTGATGTTGGCCGCAAGCGCGGGGGCACTGGCGGCGCTGACCATCAATTCGCTGACCACCATGCTGCTGGAGGCCAACAGCATGGCGTTCCTCTTCTGGCTGCTCCTGGGAATCGGCTCGCTGCTCGCCGTCGCGTCCGACCCGGAGACCTAGAACTGGCGGCCGGTGACGATCTGCCCGAGCGTGCGGAGGATGAGCCCCAGGTCGAACCAGAAGGAGCGCCGATCGATGTAGGCCAGGTCGAGCGCGACCCCTTCGTCGAAGCTCACCTTGCCCCAGGCGGTCGCCTGCCAGAGACCTGTCAATCCGGGCATAACCGAGAGGCGGCGCAGGTGCCGTTCCTCGTAGACCTCGACTTCATACGGGATCGGCGGGCGGGGCCCGACCAGGCTCATGTCGCCGCGGACGATGTTGATCAGCTGGGGCAGTTCGTCCAGGTGCGAACGGCGCAGAAAGGCACCAAGCCGCGTGACGCGCGGATCCGCCGCGATAGGAACCCAGACCGCCTCGGCGCTCTCAGCTTCGACGCCGTCGCCGCGGATCAGGTCGCGCACGTGCGCCTCGTGGCTCCCCTGATCGGCGGCCGAGAACATGCTGCGGAACTTGTAGACCGTGAACGGGCGCCCGCCGACGCCCAGGCGCTGCTGGCGGAAGAGGATCGGGCCGCCCGATTCGACGATGATGGCAACGGCGACTGCGGCCAGGACCGGCGAGGCCACCAGCAGGCCGAGCGACGAGGCGACGATGTCCAGGGTGCGCTTCGCGACGCGGTAGCCGAGCGGTGTCGGCGCGATGGGAACTGACACCGATGCGGTCGGTCCCTGGCGGACATGGGGATCGAAGGCCATCAGTCGGGCGGACTCCTCCATCAGTGCGAAGTGGTCGGGGCGGCCCGATTCGAACGGGCGACCTCCTGCTCCCAAAGCAGGCGCGCTGCCAGGCTGCGCCACGCCCCGCCGGGTCAGATCCTAGCGTGCCATGAGCCGTTCGACGATCGCCAGGTAGCGGGCAGCCTGTTCGTCCCAGTCGTACGCGGCAGCCTGACGCTTCGCTTCGCGGCCCAGAGCGGCCGCTGCCACAGGATCGGCTGCCAGGGCGAGGATTGCTGCCGCGAGCGCGTTCGGGTCGCCGCCGGGGACGAACCGCATGGCGTCATCGGTGAAGTGGGCCCGGAAGGTGGAGAGATCGCTGGCGATCACCGGCGTGCCCATGGCCGCCAGTTCGAGGAGCTTGGTGGAGAGGGAGTACTGCAGATACGGCTCGGGGAGGGTCGGCACCAGACCGATATCGGCACCGGCGATCAGCGCGGGCAGATCGTCCATCGGCACCGGTCCGTTGATTCGTACCCTGTCCGCCGTGCCGGTTCGCGCCACGGCCGCCTCCAGCGCGCCGCGGTACGGCCCGTCACCGTAGATGTCAAGGCGTAGCGGAAGTGCGTCGCCGATGCTGGCGACCGCCTCGACGAGCACCTCAGCGCCGTAGGTCCGTTGCAGGCTGGAATGATGGATCAGGCGCAGCTCACCGTCCTCCATGAACGCGCGGCGCGGGTGGTGCCTGGGGTCGAAGAGCCGGGGATCGGCGCTGTTCATGACCACCGAGATCCTGTCCGGCGAGACGCCGCGCGCAATCGACAACTGCCGCAGCGGCTCGTGGACGGTGATCAGCTCGTCGGCAACCGCTGCCGAGGCACGAGCGGCACCGGATACCAGCGGCAGCAGGGCGCGTCGCACGCCGCGGCCGAAGCGGTCCCGGTAGAACTCGGGCATGTCCTCGTGCAGGTCGAGCAACAGCGGCACCCCGGCGAGGCGCAACGGCGCGGCCGCGAAGGCAAGGACGTCCGGAACGGTCGCGACCTGCACCAGCCGATAGCGCCGGCGACGGTGCTCGCGCGCCAGCCGGATGGCTGCGATCCCGCCGAAGGCGAGGTACTCGGCCACGTGGCCGGCGAACCCGCTGAAGGCGCGGCTGACTGGCAGGCGGACCACCCGCACTGAGCCGAACTGTTCCTCGGCTTCCTCGCCGTCGGCACGCAGGACGAACAGGTCGATCTCGTGCCCCGCCCTGGCCAGCGCATCGGCCTGGCGCCGCAGGCGCGGATCGCCGGGATAGAGCGCGTGGGCAACCATGGCCAGGCGGCTCATCGGGCCTTCACCTCGTTCCACAGTCGATCCTTGGCGTCGGGGTCGAGTTCGGCGAGCGCCAGGCCACGCTCGGTCGCCAGCGCCTCGACGCGCGCATAGCGCTCGACCCAGCGGTGGTTGGCAGCGCGAAGCGCCTCTTCGGGGTCGAGCCTCATCCAGCGCGCCAGGTTGACCGCCGCGAAGAGGACATCGCCGAACTCATGCAATTGCTCATCGCGACCCGCGTCGCCCTCGGTCGTCCCGGCCCGGTGCAGCTCGTCGAGCTCCTCTGCCACCTTCTCCCAGACGCCGTCGATCGCCGGCCAGTCCCAGCCAAGGGACGAGGCCCGCTCCTGGATCTCGCGGCTGGCGGCAAGCGCGGGCAGGGCACGGGCAATGCCGGCGAAGGCGGACGGCTCGTGCCCGGCATCGGTCCGTTCGGCGGCCTTGATCGTCTCCCAATTGCGCAGCACCTCCTCCGCGCCGCTCACCTCCACGTCCCCGAACACGTGCGGGTGGCGCCGGATGATCTTGGCGCCGAGGGTGCGGTAGACATCGGTCAGGTCGAAGGTGCCCTCCTCCGCTGCGAGCTGCGCGTGCAGGATGATCTGCAGGAAGAGGTCACCAAGCTCCTCGGCCAGCTCTGCCGGCCCGCCTCGCTCGATCGCGTCGACCAGCTCGTAGGCCTCCTCCAGCACGAACGGGCGGAGGCTGGCATGCGTCTGCCTGCGATCCCACGGGCACCCGTTCGGGGCGCGCAACCGTGCGGAGATGGCGGCCATGCCGTGCGGCGATGCGAGGTTGTCCACCAGGGGCAGGGGAGGCACCAGCCAGTCGCCGGCGGCCAGCTGCTCGTCGGTGAGGGTTTCGAGGGCCGCGGTCACGCCCCCTGGCAGCGCGCGCAGCGCGTGTCCCGGCGGGTAGAGGGCTGCCAGCACCGCGTGCGCACTCGCCCGCGCGTGCCGTCCCGGCAGAATCGCCGGCTCAGCTTCATCCGGGGCCGGGGAGCCCGCTCCGGGAGAGGCGAGCAGGACGAGCGGGATCGAGGGGTCGAAGGGAATGGCAGCCAGTCGAGCGACCGATGCCAGCTGGACCCCGTCGGCCGGGTCGAGTCCCGCTGACGCGAGGAGCTCGTCGACGCCGGGTGACGACGCCACGCTTCCCGGCCTCAGGCGGCGCTGGATGCCGTGAAGTCGGGATCGACCCAGATCTGGGACTGCGAGCGCACCTCGGCGATCCAGCGAGTGAATCCGGACTGCCGCACGCGCTCGATCTGCGGTTTGGGCACCCAGCGAAGGTCCGAGGTGTCGATCAGCTTGAAGATCCAGAACCCGTTCCCGGTCTCGATCACATCACTGATCTGATCGGGGGTCCTCATCTCGAAGATGGCGTGGCTGAGGTCCTCCTCGAGCTGGTACGGGATCACCCACCCGAGTTCTCCGCCCTTGGCCGCGGTGCTGCTGTCCTCGCTCTGCTCCTTCGCCACCTCGGCGAAGGCGTCGGGGTCGTCGCGCAGTCGCGCGACCAGCTTGGCCGCCTGGTCCTGCGCGGTGGTGCGAGTATCGGTGACCTGGATGACGTGGTAACCGAACTGCGTCTTCACCGGCTCGCTTACCTCGCCAACCGACAGGTCGGCGATGGCGTCCTCGAATTCGGCGACGAAGCTGCCCGAAGTCGGGTCATACCAACCCAGATCGCCGCCCTTCGACCGGCTCCCGGGGTCATCGCTGTCGGCGGCGATCACGTACCAGTCGGCATCGGGCTCGAGTGCCTCGTCACGGAAGCCGTTGGCTCGCTCCAGCGCGGCAGCCCACTGGTCGTCGGTCGCCACGCTCTGGTCTTCGCCGCCGGGGATCGGCTGCGCCAGGTAGTGGCGCACGCGCTGCTTCGGAATCGGGACACCTTGGTCGGCAGCGATGAAGATCTGGGCCACGTTGCGCCCTGGCTGGTACCGAGTCATCACCGAGTTCTCGAAGTGGTCACGGTACTCCTGGCGGAGCAGCTCGCTGCGGACGTAGGCGCGATACTCGGTGTCGGTCACGCCGGCAGTGGAGAGCAGGTCGATCAGCTGCTGATCCGATCCGGCCGGGCGACGCTCGTCAAGTCGCAGGATGTGGTACCCGGTGTCATCCTTTGTCGGGCCGAGCAGGGCGCCGGCGGCCGCATTCGCGTCCGTCACCTCGGCAAAGTAGTCCGCGTACTGGAAGTCCGCCTCCTGCACCCAGCCGATGAGGCCACCGAATGGGCCCGCCGGGTCGTCGCTCTTCTCGGTCGCCAGCGTGGCGAAGTCGGCGCCTGCCTGCAGTTCGGCGAAGATCGCGCCGGCCTCGGCTTCGGCGCGCGCCCAGTCGGCGTCGGTCGGCGTGTCGCCGATCGTCGCGTCGTCGGGCAGCACATTAACGCTGATGACCGACAGCTTCATCCGCTCCTGCAGCGACTGCCGACGCGTGATCTCGGCATCGAGCTCGGCGGCGGTGATGGTCAGGCCGTACCCGCCCGCCTCGCGACCCAGCGCATTGCCCAGCACGAGCGACTCGGTCGCTGTCGAGAGGAGGGCGTTCAGCTGGTCGCTGACGACGCTCAGCTGCTGGTTGATGATCGAGTCGCGCGTCCCGCCCAGCTGGTCCTGGAGATCGAGACCGGCGGCCTGCAGCTCCGATCCGATCGCGTCCATCCGCTTGGTCACGTCGTCGACGGTGTACGCCTGTTCGTTGACATACGCCACCTGGCGCAGGTGCGCGCCGTAATGATCGTTCCAGACGGTGGCCCCGAAGATGCCGACCGCGACTGCAATGGCAACCGCGAAGCCGCCGATGATGAGCTGCTGACTGCGCAGCTCGTCCTGCCAGCGCGGACGGTGTTTTCGGTCGAGGACCGGTCGGCTACGAAATGACATGGGGGCAGCGCGTTCTCCGCAGGGCGGGAGAGGGGGATGTCAACATCGGGCGAGGCGCCATGCTAGCCGAAGAGGGCCACGACTGCCATCGCCCACGCTGGTCCACGACTCATCGGGAGCGGCGGAAGGCGTCACGCATCGCCTCCCAGCGCAGACGAAGGACGAGCAGCAGCGCCTCGCCGACGATCCCCCCGCGCATCTTCGAGCGGCCGGCCACGCGCTCGCGGAAGATGATCGGGACCTGGACGATCTTCGCGCCACGATGGTGCGCCCACCAGGTGGTCTCGACCTGGAAGCCATACCCGCTCGCGCTCGACTCGCGCAACCGAACCGCTTCGAGCACTTCGCGGCGCCAGGCCTTGAAGCCGCCGGTCAGATCGCGATATGGGAGGAGCAGCACCGTCCGGGCAAAGAGGGTGCCGGCCCGACTGATCAGCTTGCGGTGCAGCGGCCAGCCGACGGTTCCACCGCCCGGCAGATAGCGCGTCCCGAGCACCAGGTCCGCCTCGTGCATGAGGGGCGTCAGGAGGCGCGGCAGATCGACAGGGTCGTGGCTGAAGTCGGCATCCATCTGCACCACCGCCCGCGTCCCGGGTCGGTCGAGTGCCCACCGGAATCCGTCGCGGTAG
>JBBEBK010000053.1:30002-33370 GCA_040882375.1 Chloroflexota bacterium | reverse complement strand
GTGGCGGACGTGCTCCGCCGCGGCCTGGAGGACCAGGTAGCCGATCCGCGGGCGGCACAGCCGGCCTACTACCCGATCTGGCTGGGCGGCTCGCAATCCTCGTTCTCGAGTGCGGCAGGTGGAGCCGGGGGCTTCGCGGGCGGCGGAAGCATCTTCTCCGGTTCGGGCGTGCCTGACATCGGCGGCATGTTCAGCGCCGTCGGCAGCATTGGCTCCTCGCCATCGTCGTCGTCGGGCGGTGGTGGATTCGGTGGGGGGAGCAGCGGGGGTGGGGGCGGCGGGAGCGGCAGCTTCTAGGTCCGCGGCCCCCGGCGCAGGCACCCCCGGTGGCGGGGAGCCTCTCAAACGGGTATCGTGGGGCTGATGCCATACGAACGACGACCCGGTGGCCGCCCTGGCGGGCGACCCGGCGGACCCGGCCGCCCATCTGGTCCCTACCGGCCCTCAGGGCCCGGTCGACCGCAGGGCGGAGACCGCTCCTTCGGCGATCGACCCTTCAGCGACCGGCCGCCGCGAGATCGCGACTTCGGGGCCACGCCGCGCCCGAGCGGCGGCTTCGCTCCGCGGCCCGCCGACGACGCGGGGATGTCGATCCGCCTCGACCCGCGGCGCCTGAGCGCCCTGAAGCTGCTCGCCGCCGAAGCCGGGGTTCGCCCCGGCGAGCTTGTGACACGCTGGGTCGAGGAACGCCTGGACGCCGCGCGACCTGGCTCGCGCCCGCCGACCCAGGCAGCCCCCGACGGGATCGCCACGCTCGTCGCGCGGCTCGACGAACTGACACGCCGCGTGGATGCTCTCACCGCCACCCCGACCGCAGCTCCCGCCCAGGCGACGACCGTCGAGCCGATGGCTGAGGCTGTTATCCCGGTCAAGCGCGGCCCCGGTCGACCGCGCAAGACGGCCCCGACCGCGGAGACCGCGCCGCCGGCCAAACCGCAGAAGCGTGCTGCCCGGAAGGCCGTCAAGCGGGTCGCCGCGAAGAAGGCAAAGAGGCCGCTCCACGACGAGATCGCCGCGGTGATCGCCGAACGCGGTCCACAGACCGCGGCCGAGTTGGCAGCCGCCATCGTCGAGCGCGGAAACTACGCCCCGCCCCGCAGCGCCAAGCCGCTCGACGCGGCGAGCGTCAACGCGCGGGTCTCGAACCCGAAGTACCGACCTCTCTTCGTGCGCCGCGAGAGGCGCATCGGTCTCGCCGAGTAGGTTCAGCCCGATCCTGTTCGGGCGCGACCGGCAGTCCCGGGGGGTCAGCCCTCGAGGATGAAGGTGGCCAGGATGTTGGCCTGGAAGTCGAGCGATCCGTCCTCACCGACGTTCACACGCTGCTCCTTGACCCAGGCGCTGCGCACCCCCCGCAGTGTGCGGCTGGCGCGTTCGATGCCCTGGCGGATGGCGTCCTCGAACGACTCCGACGAGGTGCAGCTCAGCTCGGTGACCTTGGCGACAGACATGACGAGACTCCTGGTGCGGATGCTGTGTCGAGTATGACCGATGGGGGTGCCGGCCCGGTTCAGGCCTGATGGGCTGCCGCCCACCCAAGGAGCGCATCGGGCTCGAGGGTGTTGACCACCGACTCGGGTGGAACCGCACAGGCGGCCGCCCGGTCGCAGCCGTACGGCAGCCAGGCCATCTGCCCCGGCGCGTGGGCGTCGGAGTCGATGGCGACCCGGCAACCGGCCTCCACCGCCACGCGCAGCAGCCGCTTCGGCGGGTCGAGCCGTTCCGGGCGTGCATTCACCTCGATCGCCTTGTCGAATCGCGCCGCGGCGGCAAAGACGACCTCCGCATCGAACGCGGACGGCGGCCGGCGGCGCTTTCCGGCGACCATGCGCCCGGTCGGATGACCCAGCACATCGAGCAGCGGGTCGGCCAGAGCCGTCACCAGCCGGCGGGTCATCGGTCGTTCGTCCATCGCCAGCTCGGAGTGCACGCTGCCGACCACCAGGTCGAGCCGCGACAGCAGGTCGCGGTCCTGGTCGAGTGAACCGTCGGACAGGATGTCGACCTCGATCCCGGTCAGGATGCGGAACGGCGCCAGCTCCGCGTTGACCAGCGCCACCTCGTCAAGTTGTTGCTCCAGCCGCTCGGCGGTGAGGCCGTTGGCGACCTTCAGCCTCGGGGAGTGATCGGTCAGGACCACGTACGCATGGCCCAGTTCTCGAGCCGCCTCGGCCATCTCGCGGATGGGTGAGCCGCCATCGGACCACTCGGAGTGGATATGGCAGTCGCCGCGCAGGGCCGCCAGCAGTTCCGCCCCCGCCTCCGCCACCGGCCTGCCGCCGGTCGCCTCGAGGCGACGCAGGTAGACCGGCTCCTCGCCGCGGAGCGATTCGGCCACGGTCCGGGCCATCACTTCGCCGATCCCTGGCAGATCGCGGAGGGTTCCGCGGCGAACTCGCTCCGCGAGGTCCACTGGATCGAGGCCCGCAACCGTTGCCGCCGCCGATCGGAAGGCGCGGACTCGATAAGTCGGCTCGCTGGCGACCTCCAGCAGGAAGGCGATGCGCCGCAGGTCGCCGGCAGGGTCGCGCGGGTCAGCCACGGCGCCGCCTTGCTACGCCACGGTCAGGATGCGGCGAGGGTTGTCGCTCGTCATCTGGGCGATCTCCCCCTCCCCCACCGCCGCGGTGCGCAGGGTCGGCAGGAAGTGCTGCTGGAGGTAGGTGAAGCCAAAGCCACCGTTCGCCTTGAGCTGGCTGTTGTGGCAGACGTCCTGACTGAGCAGCAGCTGCGGACCATAGCCGCGCTCCAGCAGTTCGACGATCAGCTCGACCAGCCGCGGTTCGGCCGCCTCCTCGCTCGCGAACCGATGGCCGATGAAATCGAACTCCAGGTTGGCGCCACGGTCCAGGATCGCCAGGTAGTGGTCGAGCACAGGGTACGAGTCGGCATGACCGATGACCACCCGCGACGGATCGGCGCCCTCCTCCTCGAAGATGCGCAGCTGCGCCAGCCCGACCTGTGACATCACCGCGTGGGTGCTGATCGCCATGCCGGTCTCCTTCGACGCGCGGGCGGCGGCTCGGTGCACCCGCTCCTCGAGCGCGCTGACCCACGGCTTGTCGGTGCCGATCTCACCGATGATGCCGGGGTGCACGCCGGTTCCGGCGACGCCGTCACGGAACTCGGCCACGATCTCCGCGGCCAGGTCGTCCACGCTGCGTCGATCGATCAGCGCCTCGGGCGGGTAGTAGGCCCCGCGGTACCAGCCGGCTCCCATCACGATCTGCACGCCGGGCAGCGCGTGCAGCCGCTGGCGGATCGCGTCGGCGATGTCGTCCTGGTCCCAGCCCTCGGGCCACTGGTCCGCGGGCTTGAGGCTCACGATCGGGGTGGACTCGTTGTGGCCTTGCGGGTCGGCGGGGCTT
>JBBEBK010000053.1:0-29992 GCA_040882375.1 Chloroflexota bacterium | reverse complement strand
GCACGCCGGAGCGGCTGGCCAGCTGCCGGAGCCGCTCGGGGTCGCGCCCGACGCCGGGGAGGGTCAGGTCGACCAGGGTGGAGCCGCCGCGTCGGCGGAAATCGCGCAACTCCTCGGCCAGCAGCAGTACGTCCGGAGTCAGTTCCCAGTAATCCCACCGGCCGGCGATCTGCCACAGGTGGATGCCGGTGTGTTCGTGAGGGAGGGTGAATCCGATGCGGTCGGGTGGGATCGGACCGCTCACGGTCATGACGCGAGGTGCCATCGAGAACCTCCGGAGTTCGTTGGCGCGCTGGCACGGCGATGAGGGGCCGCCCGGCGCGCGGAATGCGGTGGACCACCAGTGTGCCACGCCGCGGTACGCATCGGTCCCTCCGGGGACGCGAGTGATTCGCTAGCCTGTGCAGCAATGACCTCGACTCCGAGCCGAACCGACGCGTCCGACAACGTCTGGCAGTCGGCCCAGTACGACCTCGACGTCGCCGCAGAACGACTCAAGCTCGATCCGGGAATGCATCGCGTCCTGCGCGTGCCGAGGCGTGAGCTGGAGGTTCACTTCCCGACGACCATGGACGACGGCAGCGAGGAGGTCTTCACCGGCTACCGGGTACATCACAACCTGAACCGCGGCCCGGCCACCGGCGGAGTCCGCTACACCTCTGACCTGACGCTCGACCTGGTGCGCGCCTACGCGATGCTCAACAGCTGGAAGGCGGCGCTGGTGCAGATCCCGTATGGCGGGGCGATGGGCGGCGTGGTGGTCAACCGGCGCAGGCTCTCGGCGCGTGAACGAGAGGGGCTCACACGGCGCTACACCGCCGAGATCAGCCCACTGATCGGTCCGGACCGAGACATCCCGTCGCCGGACGTGAACACCGGCTCGCAGACGATGGCCTGGATCATGGACACCATCAGCATGCACCGCGGCTACACCATGGCCGGCGTTGTCACCGGCAAGCCGATGGCGGTCGGCGGCACGCGCGGCCGACGCGAGTCGACCAGCCGCGGGGCGTTCCGCTGCATCGTGGCGGCAGCGCACCAGAGCGGCCTGTCGCTCGACGGCGCGCGGGTTGCGATCCAGGGATTCGGCCGCGTGGGGAGCATCCTCGCCCAACTGCTCGACGCTGCGGGGGCACGGGTGGTGGCCATCGCGGACGACCGGCGGGCGGTGGCCAATGCGGCCGGCATCCCGGTGAGCGCCGCGGTCGATTGGATGCGCCGACGAGACAGCGTGGCCGAGATGCCGAACACCGAGCCGATCGAGCGGGCCGACCTGTTTGCGACTGATTGCGACGTCCTCGTCTCGGCCGGCGTGCAGAACCAGATCACCGCGGAGGTGGCCGACCGCATCCGCGCCCGGATCGTGGCGGAGGCGGCGAACTCCCCCACCACCCTGGAGGCAGACGCAATCCTGCGCGAGCGGGGCCTGACGGTGATTCCCGACATCCTGTGCACCGCTGGGGCGATGGTTCTCGGCTACTTCGAATGGGTGCAGGGCATGCAATCGTTCTTCTGGTCGGAGACCGAGGTGGTGGCGCAACTGAACCGGATCATGGACGACGCGTATGCCGGGGTCTCGGCCATGAGCCGTGAGCGCAAGGTCGACCTTCGCGGGGCGGCGATGATGGTGGCGGTTGGTCGCGTCGCCGAGGCGACCGCCCTGCGCGGGCTGTATCCGTAGGCCGTCGCACTCGCTGGGTCGCGCTGCCGAGCCTCGGCCTATCCGCTTGCAGCGGCATCGGTCGAGCCGCCACACTTGCGCGCGTGACAGAGGACCAGACTCCAACGCCAGGCCGTGAGCGCAAGCGCCGGTTCATCACCCAGTCGGGAGTGGAGATCGAACGCCTCTACACGCCCGACGACCTTCGCGACCCTGCCAACGACCCCGACCGCGATCGTCCGCGCTACAGATTCAGCCCGCCGCCCGACGCTGACGCGGCGCTCGGCTGGAGCGAGGCCGACGACCTGGGCGAGCCGGGCTCGCCGCCCTTCACTCGCGGGATCCACCCGACCGGCTACCGAGGGCGCCCCTGGACGATGCGCATGTTCGCCGGCTTCGGCACCGCGGAGGACACCAACCAGCGCTTCAAGAAGCTGATCGCGGCCGGCGGCACCGGGCTGTCGATCGCCTACGACATGCCGACCCTGTACGGCTACGACCACGACGAGCCGATGGCCGCGGGCGAATTCGGCACCTGCGGCGTGGCCGTCTCGAGCCTGGCCGACATGGAGATCCTGATCTCAGGGCTGCCGGTCGGCGAGATCAGCACCTCGATGACCATCAACAGCCCGGCGGCCATGATCTGGGCGATGTACATCGTGGCGGCCGAGCAGATGGGCGTGCCCCGTGCGCAGCTCACCGGGACCCTGCAGAACGACATCCTCAAGGAGTTCATCGCGCAGAAGGAGTACATCTTCCCGCCCGGACCGAGCCTGCGCCTGGTGACGGATACGGTCGAGTTCGGCACCCGCGAGATGCCCCGCTGGAACACGATCAGCATCAGCGGCTACCACATCCGCGAGGCCGGCTCGACGGCGGTGCAGGAGCTGGCCTTCACCATCGCCGACGGTATCGCCTACGTTGAGGATGCCGTGGCCCGGGGGCTGCGCTTCGACGACTTTGCGCCCCGGCTCTCTTTCTTCTTCAACAGCCACAACGACTTCTTCGAGGAGATCGCCAAGTTCCGCGCGGCGCGGCGGATCTGGTACAAGCTGGCCAGGGAGCGCTTCGGGGCGGAGAATGAGCGCTCCACCTGGATGCGCTTCCACACCCAGACCGCCGGCGTGTCGCTCACCGCCCAGCAGCCGCTCAACAACCTGACGCGCGTCGCGATCCAGGCGTTGGCCGGCATCCTGGGCGGCACCCAGAGCCTGCATACCGATGCGTACGACGAGGCGTGGGCAGTCCCCAGCGAGGATGCCGCCCTGCTGGCCCTGCGGCAGCAGCAGATCCTGGCCGAGGAGTCGGGCGCGGCGAACACGGTCGACCCGCTGGCCGGCTCCTATTTCGTCGAGACGCTGACCAACCAGACCGAGCAGGCGACATGGGCCTACCTGCGCCGGATCGACGAGATGGGCGGCATGCTGCGCGCCATCGAGGCGGGCTACCCCCAGGCGGAGATCGCCGACGCGGCCTATGCCCAGGCACGAGCTCTCGAGGAGCACGAGCGCGAGACGGTCGGGGTCACCGTCTTCGCCGATCCGGACGAGGAGCTGCGCATCCCGCTGCTGGAGATCGGCACCGACCAGGAGCGACGCCACCTGGACCGGCTGGCGCGCACCCGCTCCACCCGCGATGCGGATGCGCACGCGGCCAGCCTGGTCCGCCTCCGGGAGGAGGCGATCCGCGGCGACGTCAACCTGATGCCGGCCATCATCGAGGCGGTGGGGGCCTACGCCACCGTCGGCGAGATGTGCAACCTGCTGCGTGCCGTGTACGGCGAGTACAAAGAACCACTCGCCGTCTGATCGTTCGCGGGGGACCGGCGCGGAACGGAACCGCCGAGACGGACCGGGTTCGCAGGGCACGCGCCCGAGCCGGACCCCCGCGCGCGCATCCTGCCAGCCGGGCACTTACCGCCCGCTTATCGGGCGGTTATCCGGCGATGGTGTCTATCCTTGGCGGCCATGCACCTGCATCTCGTCGACGCCACCTTCGAGCTCTTTCGCGCCTACTACTCGCGCCCGAGCGAGCACGGGCCGGACGGGCGCCCGGTGAACGCGGTGCGCGGCCTGATCGAGTCGATGCTCTCGCTACTGCGCGAGCCCGACGTCACGCACGTCGGCGCAGCCACCGACCACGTCATCGAGTCGTGGCGCAACGACGTCTACCCGACCTACAAGAGCAGCGCCGGGGTGGATCCCGCCCTGCTGGCCCAGTTCGACGACGCCGAGCGCGCGCTGCGCTGCCTGGGGATCACGACCTGGGCGATGGTCGAAGACGAGGCCGATGACGCCCTGGCCACCGCCGTGGCGCGCTTCGGCGGCGACCCGCGCATGGAACAGGTGGTGATCTGCAGCGTCGATAAGGACCTGGCGCAGTGCGTGGACGGCACGCGGGTGGTACTGCGCGACCGGATGCGGCAGATCACCTACGACGAGGCCGGGGTGATCGCCAAGTTCGGGGTCCCGCCGGCGGCCATCCCCGACTACCTGGCCCTCGTCGGCGACAGCGCGGACGGCTTCCCGGGTCTCCCCGGCTGGGGATCGAAGAGCGCGGCCTCCGTGCTCGCTCGCTTCGGGCGGATCGAGGCGATCCCGGAGTCTGCCGGGGACTGGCATCTCCCCGTGCGCAACGCGGAGCGCCTCGCCGCCACCCTCCGCGAGCAGCGCGCCGACGCCCTGCTGTACCGCCGGCTGGCGACCCTGAACCCCGACGCCGAGATCAGCGGCGAACTTGACTCGTTGGCGTGGGCTGGAGTACCGCGCGACGAGTTCGTGGCGCTGTGCGCCGAGCTCGGCTTCGCGCGGCTGTCCGAGCGGGTGCATCGCTGGAGCCGATCGGTCTAGGACCATCGGTGGATTCCGGTGCGGTCTGGTGGACCGCACAGTGGGATCCCGATGTCAAGACGCACGCTCGTCGCGGCCACGCTGGCCGTGCTCATCAGTTTCGGCGTTGCGCTGCCCGGCGTGGCGCCGCTGGCACGGGCCTCCTCGTGCTCGAACTGGACCTCGGAGACGACCCCACCGCCGACCATCCGCGTCTTCCGCACCGCGACCGGAGCGGTCGATACGGTGGACTTCAAGGCCTACACCAAGAACGTCCTGTCGCGGGAGTGGCTCGGCTACTGGACTGCCGAATCTCTCGGTTCCGGCGCCCTGGCGGTGAAGCACTACGCCTGGTACCAGGTTCTCCACTGGCGGGGTGGCGTGAACTCGGCGGGCGAGTGCTTCGACCTGCGTGACGACACCTGGGACCAGGTCTACGACCCGTCAAAGGCAACCTGGAGCAGCGCCGCCACCGCGGTGGACGCCACCTGGACCATGCGCGTGCTCAAGAGCGGCGCCATCTTCCCGACCTACTACAACGCGGGTGCGGTGAACGAAGCATGCGGGGCGAACGCCAACGGCTGGAAGGCCTACCAGTGGGGCACGCAGGCCTGCGGCGTGGCCGGCAAGACCGCCGCCGAGATCATGCTTGTCTATTACTACCCCAACGTCACCGTGACCGATGCGCCGGCTCCCTCGACGACCGCCTCTCCCACGGCCACGCCGGTCCCGACTCCCACACCGGCGCCGACTGCCACGCCGGTCGCAACGCCCGCGTCTACGCCGCCAGCCAGCGGTTCGCCCACGGCGACGCCCACCTCGGCGCCCACGGCGACGCCGGTCCCGACACCGGTGGCCACTCCCGTCTCAACGCCCGCGCCGACCCCGGCCCCGACTCCACTGCCGACGCCTCCGCCCAATCAGCAACTGCCCGGCGGCGGTCAGACCGGCGTCCAGGGCGCCGCGACACCACCGCCGCCGCCGCCGGCTGAGCCGGAGCCGGTCGTCGCCGAGACCGATTCCCAGGCCACCTTCAGCGGCGTGCTACAGCCGTGGGAGACCGGCGTGACGGCGATGGGCCGCGTCGCCGAGTGGCCGGATCGCGACTGGGTGCGCGGTTTTGCCTGGCCGGCGCATCTGCCCGGTCCATCGGCCTTCCGCGTGGGCGCGTCGCCAGACGACACGGCCGATGCCACCGCCGCGGCCGCACTGGCCGACCGCGCTCGATTCGCCACCTTCCGGATCCTGTGGGGCGAGGCAGTCGAGCGCCTGCTGGCGTCCGTCGTCGGCGGGCTCGCGGGCGACGACGGCGTGGCGCTGCGCTCCTTCGGGACCGGCTCCTAGCTGTTCATTCCACTCGGGTTGTTCACCGGAGGGCGACGGCCAACCCGTAGCCGCCCGGGATCCGGGTGGCCGTCATCGGGCGCCGCCTGCCCGCTCGCGTGGTGGACTCGTGCTGGCTCTCTGGTGCTCCTGTGGACCCATGCTGGCCCGTGGGGGCCCCTGTGGACCCGTGCTGGACCGTGGGGGAGCCCGCATTTCTCACCTCCGGAGAAGAACGCCAACGAAGCGGCGGTCGGGGAGCGTTCCAGGCGCATTGCCCGCAGCTGGTGAGAAATACGCTGCCGCGGGAGCCGGCGAGCGCGCCTGCCTGCCTTACGCCTCCGCAACTGAGAAGTAGCGCGTCCTGCCGGCCGCGTGGTGGACCGAACGAACGGGCCGAGGTAACGGGCCGAGGTAACGGGCCGAGGTAACGGGCCGAGGTTGCGCGCCGCGGTTGCGGCCCACGCCGCACCCTCACCGCGCTGGTCGGCGTCAGCCCGCCAGCAGCCTTCGCGTGGCCACCTCGGCGGCGGCCACGTCCTGTATCGCCAGGCCGACGCTCTTGAAGACGGTGATCGCGTCCGGGTCTCGCCGCTGCGCCCAGTCGGCCGGCAGGGTGCCGATCTCCACGTAGCCATCGGGCGCCAGCAGCCCGGCCTCGAGCGCTGCGACGAGGTCGCCCGCCTCCTCGAGTGCCGCCTCACGCGAATCGACCGCCACCAGCGAGGCGCGGGAAAAGAGCGCGACGGGCAGCTCGCGCATGTCGAGCCGGTAGGCGCCGATGCCACTGACGTGGGCTCCGGGTGCGATCCACGCGGCATCGAGGACCGGCTCGGCGGACGTGGTGGCGGCGCAGATGACATCGGCGCCGCGCACCGCCTCCTCCGCGCTCGCGCAGGACCGCACCCGCACGCCCGAACCGAGCTCATCGGCCATGGCCGAGGCGAACGCCTCGCGCGGGGCCTGCGTGCGGGCGAAGATCCGCAGCTCGCGAATCGGGCGGGCGGCGAGCACCGCGCGCACCTGCCAGGCGGCCTGGGCGCCGACACCCAGCAGGCAGAGAACCGACGCATCGGTCCTCGACATGAGCCGAGCGGAGACGCCTGACGCCGCACCGGTGCGCATGGCGGTCAGCGTCTTGCCCTCGAGCACGGCCAGCGGTTCACCGGTCACAGAATCGAACCACACGACCACCGCCTGGATGGTCGGCAGCCCGCTCCCCGGGTTGTCGGGCATGACCGTCACCAGCTTGACCGATGACCCGGCCCCACCCTCACGCACCCCCGGCATCAGCAGCAGGTCGCCTCGGGGCAGCGCCACGCGACTGCGCATCGGGGAGCGGTCCCGCCCCGCGGCCACGTCCCGGTAGGCAGCCTCCACGGCGTCGAGCAGCTCTCCGATGGGGACGGCGGCGGTGATCGCATCGGCGTCAAAGAAGCGCATGCGAACGATCCTAGCCCCGTCGGCGCCAGACAGGAGCCGAGAAGACGATCCAGCCGGTCGCCGCCACGGCCGCAGCTCCGACGATGATCCAGGTGGTGCCGGCGGGAGTCAGCCGCTCAGCCAGAAGGCCGGCGGCCAGGGTGCTCAGCGTGATCATCAGCGTTACCAGGCCGTAGTCGAACGAGAAGACGCGGCCCCGGATGGCGTCGGGCGCTGCGCGTTGCAGGCCGTACGACGACAGCGTCCACTGCGCCCCGCCACCCAGGTGCCCACCAAAGACCGCCACGGCGGCGATCAGCAGGGTCGGCGCGAACGGGAGCAGCCCATAGCAGACCGCGAAGGCGGCAAACGAGCCGGCGATGCCCAGGATCAGGCCGCGCTCGCTGAACCCTACGATCGAACGCACCAGGAACGGACCGATGAGGGCCCCGAGGCCGCGCGCGGCGAAGAGGATGCCGATGCCCGCGTCGCCGGCGTCGAAGACCTCTTGCCCGTAGATGGCCAGCATCACCACCACCCCGGTGCCCACCCCGAAGGTCGTCTTGGAGAGGAGCAGAGCGGCGAGCAGGCGGTTGCCACGGGCGAACCGAACCACGACCCGGATCGAGTCGGCGATCCCGCGCAGGCCGACGCGCCCGTGCTCGAGGTGCCCCTGCTCGCCGGGTGCCAGCCGCGGACGAGCGAACGGTCGAGCGATGCCCACGATCAGCCACGCGGAGAGCGCGAAGGAGGCGGCGTTGACGATGAACGCCACGTCGCGACCGAGCGTGGCAGCCACGATGCCGCCGAGTGCCGCCCCGACCGCCAGCATCACGCCCCAGGTTGAGCCGCTCAGCACGTTGGCATCGGCCAGGTCCTCGTCGTCGACGAGGTTCGGCAGCGACGCCGAGCTGGTCGGCTCGAAGATCGCCGCCCCCAGGGAGAGGCCCGCCGCCGCGACAAAGGCGATCCACAGCGTGTCGGGACTGCGAGCCAGCAGGAAGGCGAGCGCCACCGGCACGCGGGCGAGGTCCGCCACGACCATCAGGCGACGCCGGTCGTATCGGTCCGCGATCACGCCGGCCACCGGGGAGGCGAGCGCGAATGCGCCGGTCTGCACCACCAGCACGCCGGCGGCGATGCTCGGCGACCCGGTGAGCTCCAGCGCCAGCCCGAGGAGCGCCACCGTGGCGAACCAGTCACCCGCAAAGCTGACCAGCTGGGCACCGAATAGCCGGGCAAAGGCGCGGTTGCGGCGGAGCAGGGTAAGGTAGCGGCCGAGTCGCATGGGCGGGCATCATGCCACGCCCGCCAGGGTCCACCCGTCCCCGAGGAGGAAGCCGGTTTGAGCTGGTTCCCGCTCCTGCTGGCGATCCACGTCACACTGGCCGTGTCGTTGCTCGCCCCGAGCCTGATCCTGCCGTTCCTGCTGCGCTCAGACGCCGTCGGCAAGCGGCCCGGCGGCGTGGCGCGAGTCCTGATGGCGATGCAGGGGACCGGCAGCGTGGTGATCGGCGGCGGCCTGGCGCTCACCGGGGCGGGCCTGGTGGCCTCGCTGGGGACGGCGCTGCTCTCGGAGCCATGGTTGCTCGTGGCGCTGACGGTCTACGCCGTCAACCTGCTGGCGGCCGCCTTCGTCTCGCGGCCGAACCTGCGCCGACTGCTGCGGGTCGGGGCGTCCGGCGACGACGCGGCGTGGCGGAAGCGCGCACGCCGGCAGCGCTACCTGGCCTACGCCATGGCGGCGGCGACCGGCATGATCGGCTTCCTGATGAGCACCAAGCCGGCGCTCTGGTAGCTGGCTAGAACAGGCTCGGGATCGGCAGCGGCTTACCCAGGATCCAGTAGAGCCCGGCGACCATCACCAGGACCGCGATAACGAAGACCGAAAACCAGCGCAGGACATCCCACATGGGCGAGGCTCCGATGCAGTTGACGGGCAGCAGACCACCATCGGCCGGTGCGCGGATTCTACTCGCCGGGCGCAATCGCGCGACCGCGGGCCTTCCCGCCTAGAATCCGGCCGTGACCCTGCGCCTCTTCGATGCTCGCCGCGGCGAGCTCGTCCCGTTTGTACCCATCGGTCCCGGGCCGGTCGGGCTGTACGTGTGCGGCGTCACCCCGTACGACACCGGCCACCTGGGGCATGCCTTCACCTACGTGAGCTTCGACGTCCTGCATCGGTACCTGGAGTACCTGGGCCACCCGGTGGTCTACGTCCAGAACCTGACCGATGTCGACGACGACATGCTCCGCAAGGCGCGCGAGCGTGGCGAGGACTACCTGGCCCTGGGCAACCGCCACGTGGCCACCTTTGTCGACGAGATGGCCGCACTCAACTGGCTGCCGCCGGACCACTTCCCGCGGGCCACGCAGCACATCGGCTCGATGCTCGACATGATCGGCCGCCTGCTCGAGCGCGGGCACGCCTACCGCAGCGATGGGTTCGTCTACTTCGCGATCGACTCGTGGCCGACCTACGGTGAGCTGTCGAAGCTACCTCGGGCCGAGATGCTGCCGATCGCCAACGAGCGCGGCAACCGGCCGGAGCTGCCGGGCAAGCGGGATCCACTCGACTTCGTGCTGTGGCAGCCGTCGCTCGCCGACGAGCCGGCCTGGGAATCCCCGTGGGGACCGGGACGTCCGGGTTGGCACATCGAGTGCTCGGCGATGAGCAGCGCCTACCTCGGCACGCGGTTCGAGATCCACGGCGGCGGCGCCGATCTGGCCTTTCCGCACCACGAATCGGAGATCGCGCAGAGCGAGGGCTCGAGCGGCGAGCGGCCGTTCGTCGGCTGGTGGATGCACAGCGGCATGCTCCGCTACGCCGACGAGAAGATGAGCAAGTCGCTCGGCAACCTGGTGCTGGTGCGCGACCTGCTGCGCTCGTACAGCGGCGACGCCATCCGCCACTTCCTGGTGAGCCACCACTACCGCCGCGAGGTGGAGTTCCGGATCGCCGACCTCGAGACCTCGGCGGCCGATGCCGAACGCCTGCAGCGCGCCTGCGCCCTTGCCGTGGAGATGGAGCCACTGACGGCCGCGACCGTCGATCCGGCATCGCTGCCGCCGGCCGTTGCAGAGCACCGCACACGCTTCCTTGCCGCCATGGACGACGACCTGCAGACCCCGCGTGCGCTTGCCGAACTGCACGCCCTCGCCTCGCTGGCGATCGAGACGGACGACGCGGCCCTGCGCACGGCGGCCGGGCGGATGGTGCACGAGCTCGGCGGGCGCGTGCTCGGCCTGCGCCTGGCAACTGCGCCAAGCGTTCGCCAACAGGGGGAGGCGATCCCGGCGTGATGGACCGGTCGGATGCGGACGACCTCGTGCCGGTGAGCGTGCGACTCGGGACCGTGGTCCCGCCCGAGGACCCGGAGGACTGGACGAGGCCACTCACCTGGGTGGCGGCCCTGGGAATGCTGACCGCGCCGATGGTGACCCTCGCCTGGTTCTGGCTCGCGCCACCGACGGGACGGGACGCCGCCGTCGCCGGCAGCTGGCTCGTGGCACTGGCGGTCGCCGGTGGCGCGGCGGCGGTCGGAGGGACACAGATCGGTCGCCTGCGCTCCTTCGCCGGCACGCTGGCCGCGGCGCTCTTCGCCGGCGTGGTGGTCGTGCTGATCGGCGCCGCGCTGGCCGGAGAGCGGCAGGTCGAGGCCGCGTCCCCGACCGTCGTGCACGCGCTGGCAGGGGCCGTTGCGGGCGTGGCCGGGGCGGCCGCCGCGTCGCTGGTCGCTCCCCTGCTGGCCGCCCGGCGTTCGAGGCTCATGCGGGCCACCGTCCCGGCGGTCGTCGGCTGCGCAGTGGCCGCCGCGGTGATCCCGCTCCTCTTCGTCTCCTGAGCCGACGAAACGCCCGCCCGAACCGCCTAGCGGCCTTGACCGTTCCCCCGCTCGGCGACGCGATCCTCGACCAGCAGGCAGGCCGCGGCGCGCCCATCGCCGAGCTGGACCAGCTGGGGATCGGTGATCGGGCAGCGGTCGAACGCGACCGGGCAGCGCGGGTGGAAGCGGCAGCCCGACGGGATGCGCGACGGATCCGGCGTCTCGCCGGTCAGCACCTGGCGCGGCGGTCGCCCGCTCTGGTCGAGGGTGGGAACCACCGAGAGCAGGGCACGCGTGTACGGATGCTCCGGGGAGGCGAGGACCTCGCGGGTGGGGCCACTCTCGACGATGCGGCCCAGGTACATGACCGCCATACGGTCGGCGTAGGCGGCGACCGTCGCCAGGTCGTGGGTGATCATCAGTACCGCGATCCCGTGGTCATCTGCCAGCGAGCGCAGCAGGTTCAGGATCTCTGCCCGGATGCTGACGTCGAGCATGCTGACCGGCTCATCGGCCACCAGCACGCGCGGACGAAGCACGAGCGCGGCGGCGATCACGACGCGCTGGCGCTGCCCACCCGACAGCTCGGACGGGTAGCGCTTCAGATAGGCCTCCGGCGGCGTCATGCCCGCCTCGGAGAGTGCTGTCCGCACCCGATCCGCCTCTTCGATCGGCGAGCCCGCCTCGTGGTGCACGCGCAGCGGCTCGGCCACGATCGCGGCGATCGTCATGCGCGGGTTCAGCGACTCGTATGGATCCTGGAAGATCATCTGGACGCCGCGTCGCATCCGTCCCAGCTCTGAGCGCGACAGGCTGCCGACGTCCTGACCGGCCATCAGCACGCGTCCCGCGGTTGGGATCAGCAGCCCCATCACCATGTTCGCGGTGGTCGTCTTGCCGCAGCCCGATTCGCCGACGAGCGCAAGCACCTCACCCGGAGCCACGCTGAAGCTCACCCCGGCGACCGCCTCGATCGGTGGCACCGTTCGACGGCGGATCAGGTCGCCCAGGGACACGCGCGGTGGGAAGTGCTTGACGAGATTCTCGGCAACGAGAACGGGCTCGCCGGCGGACCGCTGCTCAGCCACGATGTGACCCCTCCGGATCGAGCAGGAAGCAGGCTGCGCGACGTCCCTCGGCCACGCGGTAGTCATCGGGGCGCTCGATGCGGCAGCGGTCGAAGGCCGCGGGGCAGCGCGGGGCAAACGAGCATCCGGGCGGCATCGCATCCAGGCGGGGCGGTGTGCCCGGGATGCCGCGCAGCTCGCGGTCCGGGGCAGCAAGGTCGGGGAAGGAGGCGAGCAGCATCCGGGCGTACGGGTGCTGCGGATGCGTGAAGAGCGTCGCGGTCGGCCCCTCCTCGGCGATCCGCCCGCCGTACATGACCAGGACCCGGTCGCAGCTCGACGCGACCACGCCAAGATCGTGGGTGACCAGGATGGTGCCCATCCCCATCTCGCGACCGAGGCTGGCGAGGAGCTCCATGATCTGCGCCTGGACCATGACGTCGAGAGCCGTGGTCGGCTCGTCGGCCACGATCACGTCCGGTCGGCAGGCGAGGGCGAGGGCGATCATCGCGCGCTGCCGCATGCCGCCGGAATAGGCGTGGGGATGATCGTCGGCCCGGCGGCCTCCGATCCCCACTCGCTCGAGCAGCTCCTCGGCTCGCACCCGCGCCCCGTCGCGACCGACCTCCGGCTCGTGCACCCTGATCGCCTCGGCGACCTGGTCGCCGACCGTGCGGACCGGGTTGAGCGCATTCATCGCCCCCTGGAAGACGACCGAGATCCGCGACCAGCGGACGGCGCGCAGCTCCGCGTCGGGAAGCGACAGCAGGTCCTCGCCGTCGAGCAGCACCCGTCCGCCGACCACCCGCCCGCCCGGCGCCAGCAGTCGCATCATGCCCAGCATGGCGGTGGTCTTGCCGCTCCCCGACTCCCCCACCAGGCCGATCGTCTCGCCACGCCGCAGGTCAAAGCTGACCCCGTCCACCGCGCGCAGCGGCCCGCTTGGCGATTCGAACTCGATCGCCAGGTCGCGGACCTGGAGGATCGGCCCATTCGGATCCGGGGTGGGGGCCGGCAGCGCGAGGTCGGCGGCCGAACGCGGGGGGATTGCCAGCGATCGGTCCTTTTCGAGGTGATGACGCTTCAGACGCGGGTTGAGCGCCTCCTCCAGCGCGGTGCCGAGCAGGGTTGTGCCGAGCACGACCCACACGATGGCGAAACCGGGCGTCAGCAGCGCCCACCATGCCCCGGCCGAGACCGCGCCCCGGCCGAAGGCGAAGTTCAGCATCTGTCCCCAACTGATGACGGTCGGGTCCCCCAGGCCGATGAAGGCGAGTGTCGATTCGGCAAGGATCGCCAGGCTGATGACCAGCACCATGTTGGCAAGCATCAGCGGCAGCACCTGTGGAAGGATGTGGTGCCGCAGGATGTGCCGGTCTCCGGCGCCGATCGCCCGGGCGCGCAGCACGTACTTGCGCTCGCGCACCGACAGGGTCTGCGACCGCACGAGTCGGGCCGTGGTGGTCCAGCCCAGGGCGCCGATGACCAGGATGATGTTGGTCAGGCTCTGCCCGGCGATGGCCACGATCACGATCGACAGCGCGAGGTCGGGGATCACCAGGAAGAAGTCGGTGAATCGCATCAGCGCCGACCCGATGCGGCCGCCGCGGTACCCCGCCACGATCCCGATGAGCCCGCCGATCAGCAGTGCGATGGAGGCGGCCGAGAAGCCGACCAGCAGGGAGACGCGCGCGCCGTAGATCAGTCCGGAGAGCACGTCCTTCCCGGCGTCATCGGTCCCCAGTGGGTGCGCCAGCGACGGCTTCT
Source organism: Chloroflexota bacterium (assembly GCA_040882375.1). GTDB lineage: Bacteria > Chloroflexota > Limnocylindria > QHBO01 > QHBO01 > CF-167. Next base: position 16,098 of record JBBEBK010000053.1, on the reverse strand, counting down.
GGTAGATGTCTTCGATGGTGACGTGCACCGTCTCGTACGGGTCGTACGGTGCGATCAGTGGCGCGGCGACGGCGACCACCAGCGCGAGGAGCAGCATCGCTGCGCCGATGGCCCCCATCGGACTCCGCAGGAGGATCCTGATGGCGTGGCGTGGCGGTGCCGTCGGAGCCGAGTGCGGGCTTGCGATCTCGATCAGCGCTGCCATCAGGTCACGCCTCCGAGACCCGTGGATCGAGCCATCCGTAGACGAGGTCTGCCAGCAGGTTGGCGATCACCACGGCGATGGCAAGCAGGAGGAAGGCACCCTGCAGGACCGGGTAGTCGCGGTCGCGCACCGCACTCACCGTCAATGAGCCAAGGCCGGGCCAGGAGAAGACCGACTCGATCTGGATGGCACCCGACACGGTGAAGCCCAGGTTGATGGCGATCAGGGTCACCATCGGCAGCATCGCGTTGCGGAGGGCATGGTCGCGAATGATCTGGAAGGTGGTCAGCCCCTTGGCCTTGGCGGTGAGGATGTAGTCCTCGCTGAACACCTCGACCACGCTGCTGCGCATGATCAGCATGTACTCGCCGAGCAGCACCAGGGTGAAGGCCAGGGTGGGCATCAGCAGGTGACGCCCGATATCGGCCAGCTCCTCCCAGTACGAGCCGAACTCGGCCCCGACAGTGATCCGGCCGGCGGTGGGCAGGCCGAACCACGACGAACCTGCAAACAGCAGGATGATCCCGAGGAAGAAGGTCGGGAGCGACCACATGAAGAGGCTGAAGGTGAGCGCCGACACATCGAGCGAGCGCCCGCGCCGCCAGGCGGCCAGCAGGCCCAGCACCATGCCCAGCCCGATCGAAAGGATCTGCGCCGGCAGGATCAGCCACAGCGTGTTGACAAGCGCGCCGCCGAGCAGCTCCCCCACGGACCGATCTCGAAAGGCGTAGCTGATCCCGAGATCGCCGCGGGTCAGCGAACCGAGGTAGATGAAGTACTGCGAATCGAACGGGTTGCCGCTCTCGGTATTGATGAGGACCGGCTTATCGAGGCCGAACCGCACGGTCAGGGCCGCCACCGTGGCGGGCGTCAGCCGCGGGTCCTTGCTGACGTTGCGCGCCGGGTCGCCTGGCAGGATGCGGAAGAGCAGGAAGTTGAAGGTGACCACCACGAAGATGGTGAGCAGCGCCCAGCCGACCCTGGATGCCAGGTAGGCGGCCCGTCCCTTCACGCTGTACCTCCGGACAGAACCAGATCGGCGGGGCGTTGCGCCCCGCCGATCATCCGCGCGGTCCCGCGCTCGCTGCTACTGGACTTTGGAGATGACCGCGAGCGAGCTCGGATCCTCCAGGCCGATGGTGGTCGGTCCCGTCACCCAGCCGGTGAACCGATCGGACCGATAGGCCTGGGTGCTGCCCTCGTAGTACGGGATGATGTACACGACGTCATCCACCAGGATCTGCTGCATCTCGTGGACGATTGCCACTCTCGCGGCATGGTCGGGCTCCACGCCCTGCCGGGCGTACAGCTCGTCATAGTCGGGATTGCAGTAGCCGGTCTCACTGAACCCGTAGGGGATCTCGTCGCACAGCGCGACGCCCAGCAGGAAGGCCGGATCGGGGTCGGATCCCCAGCCCCACAGGATCAGGTCGAAGTCGAACGTGGGACAGCAGACGCTGGTCAGCGTGTCGGGGTCCAGGGCCTGGATCTCGATCTTGATGCCGATCTCCTCCCACATCCCCTTGAGCATGTCCGCCACGCGCGGGCTGCTGTCGCTGTCGTCGGGGTAGTTGAAGCGGAAGGTCAGATCGCCGGTCGGGCAGTCCTGGTCGGCCAGGCACTCCCGGATCCCGTCGCCGTCGCTGTCCGCGTAGCCGGCCGCATCCAGCAGCCCGTTCGCGGCGGCCGGGTCGTACGGATAGTCGCTCACATCCGAGGCGAAGAAGTCGCCGAGGCCGCGTGGCACCATCGACAACCCGGGGGAGCCAAGCCCAAGCAGGACCACGTCGATGATCTGCTGCTTGTCCATCCCCGTGGCCAGCGCCCGGCGGACCTGCACGTCAAGCAGGGCCGGGTGGCCGGTGCATACGCCGCCCTCATCGACCGGGCAGTTCTCCGGCTCCACGATGTTGGGGATGATGTCGCTCAGGCTGCCGCTGACCGGGTCGGCAACCACCACCTCGACGTTCTCCGCGTTGCGCAGCGCCGCAACCGCGGTGTTCGGGAACTCGGTGATCATGTCGATATCGCCGTTGACGAGCGCCGCGACGCGGGCGTCAGCGTTGTCGTAGGTCTGGAAGATGACCTCATCGATGTTCGGCGCGCCCGCCCACCAGTCCTTGTTGGCGGCCAGGCGGGTGAACTGCCCCTGCTCGCTCTCCACGAACTTGAAGGCGCCGGAGCCGATCATCTCTTCATTCTGGAATGCCACCGGGTCGTCGACCTGCTCCCAGATGTGCTTGGGGAGTACGTACATGAAGACCATCCGCGACTCGAAGTTCCCGATCGCGTCCTCGAGGGTGATGGTCAGGTGCGTCGCATCCACCACCTCGATGTCGGTGAAGACATCGGGGTAGGCGGGCTGATACGGGAACTCCGGGGTGTCGCGGTACAGCTCGAGCGAGTACTTCAGGTCTTCCGCGGTCAGCGGTGTCCCGTCGTGGAACACCGCGTTGTCGATCAGCTCCACGCTCCAGGTGAGGCCGTCATCGCTCACCGTCCAGCTCTTGGCCAGCTCCGGGACAAAGTCGCCCTCGGGTGTCAAGCCGATCGGCGTGTCGTAGACCAGCTCGTACAGGGTGTACGCCTCGGTAAGGAGCCCGTTGCCCGGGTTCAGGCTGTCGGGGAAGCCGCCGATCCCGATGCGCACCGTGCCGCCACTGACCGGCGCGACGCTCCCGGACGGGGTCGCTGACCCCGACGGCGACGACGATGTGCAGGCCGCCACAATGATGCTCAGCGCGGCGAGCGCCGGCAGGAGGACGGGTCGGGACGAGCGCATGCAACTCTCCTTCGGGCCGTGACCGAAATCGGGACGGCCAGAGAATGGCACACGGGCACATTCGCAGTCCAGAAGAATCGGCGCGTCGTCTATGCTCGGGAGCATGCCGAAGCTCCAGCCGACCGGCCGCGCGCTGGTCAGCGCCCAGGCCGCCATCGAGTCGTTCGACCTGTCGCGCGACGGTCACTGCGTGGTCTACGCGCGCCGTACGGTGGTCGGCGGCCACTACCGCTCGCACCTGTGGACGGGCGGCTGGTCGGGGGGTCCGGCACGCCGGTTGACCGATGGACTGACCCGCGACGGCTCGCCGGCGATCTCGCCCGACGGGCGCCTGGTCGCCTTCGTCCGTGGTCCGGCCGGGGGCGCCACCGGTGAGGCGCAGATCTGGATCCAGCCTGTCGCCGGCGGGCCGCCGCGACAGGTGATCCGCATGCCCCACGGCGCCGCATCGCCACGCTGGAGCCCGAACGGCAAGCTCCTGGCATTCACCGCGCAGGCAGGTGAGCACCGCTTCGCGGTCGGCCCGGAGGCGAAGGGCAAGGCGCTGCGGGCGCGCCGCATCACGCGCACCGACTTCCGCGACGACGAGTCCGGCCACCTCTCGCGGCGCGCCCACCTGTTCGTGGCGGCAGCACGCGCCGGCGCACGACCCCTCCAGCTGACCTCCGGGGACTTCGACGTGGCCACGCCGTGCTGGTCGCCCGATGGAAGCTGGCTGGCATTCGCCGCCGACATGGGGCCCGACTGGAACATCTCCCCCCGCAGCGGGCTCTTCAGGGTCCCGGCCGACGGCGGTGTGGTCCGCCCGCTGGCGAGCCTGGCCGGCGACGCAGAGCGCCCGGCCATCTCACCGAACGGCCGGCAGGTGGCCTTCATCGGCACCGACGTGACCGATCCGCCGGACCACGTCCTGGCCGGCCTCTGGGTTGCACCGATCGACGGAGGCGCGCCGCGGTCGCTCACGGCCGCGCTCGACCGGTCAGTCGGATGTGACGCCTGGGCCGACATGGTGCAGACCGATGACGCCCCGGGCCCACTCTGGATCGACGACGACGCGCTGGTGGTGATCGTCGCGTCGGAGGGGCGCAACGTGCCGTACCGGGTGACGACCGCCGGCGAATCCGTGCCGTTGGTCTCCCCGGACCGGCTTGTTGGCGCCGCCCTGGCGACGGGCGCCGGACGCGTGGCGCTCGCCGCCGGGAACGACCGGCACGGGGCGGAGGTGTACGCGGTCGAGGGCGGCGGCCACGGATCGGTCGGTCGCCTGCGAGCGCTCACCCATAACGGCACCGGCTGGCAGAGCCGTTTCCCACTGCCCCGCTGGGATGAGCTGTGGATCGACGGGCCTGACGGACGGATGCAGGCCTGGCTGGCGTCACCCGCGGCGGGTGGCGACGAGCCGCTGCCCACCGTCCTGCACATCCACGGCGGCCCGACCGGTGGCTGGGCGCCGGGCGGCACGATGGACTCCACCATGCTCACCGGCCATGGCTACCGGGTGCTGATGCCGAACATCCGCGGGTCGAACACATTCGGGTCGGACTGGATCCGCGCCCTCGACGGGCGATGGGGCGACATCGACGCAGCCGATGCCCTGGCCGCGATCGACCACGTCATCGCCCTCGGGCTGGCCGACCCGCAGCGGCTGGGCGTCCTGGGACTCTCGTACGGCGGCTACCTGACCCAGTGGCTGGTCGGCACCACGGATCGATTCGGGGGCGCCGTCGCGGAGAACGGGGTGGCCAACCAGGTCTCCGCGTGGGGCAACTCGTACTTCGGCGTGCACTTCAGCCGCCGCGCGAAGCTCGGCGATCCGCTCTCGCGTGAGGGGATGGAGCAGCTCTGGTCCACCTCGCCGCTCAGCAACGTCGCGAGCATCACCACGCCGCTGCTGATGCTCCAGGCCGAGGAGGATCGCAACTGCCCGATGCCTGACAACGAGCAGCTCTTCACCGCGCTTCGCGTGCTCGGACGCGAGGTCGAGCTGATCACCTACCCGGAGGAGCACCACGAGATGAAGAGCACCGGTCGGCCGGACCGGCGCATCGACCGGATGGAGCGGATCCTGGCCTGGTTCGACCGCTGGGTGCGCGGGATCGAGAGCTAGCCGGGGCCCTTGCGGCTGAGCCGCTCGGCGAGCCCGCCGGCGATGAGCGCCAGGCCCAGGGCGATGATGCCCACCGCGCCGATGACCCGGAACGCCTCGCCACCAAAGGCGGTGGCGAACGCGAGATACGCAACCGCGGCACCGATGGCCATCCCCGAGCCGATCCACTTGAATGCCGGCAGGTCGGCGATCAGCCCGGCGGCATACAGGCCCAGCCCGATCGAAAGGGGAATCGAAGTCCACAGGTACGACCATTCAGACCATCGGTCGTTCATGCTCGTGTACAGCAGGGTGCCGCCGACGCCGGCGAGGAACGCCCCAGGGATCACCATGCCCGCGCGCAGGCGGGGATCCTGTCGACCGATGAGCGACGGGACCAGGAAGAAGAGCGAAAGCGCGACGAGCAGCACGGGCCACCAGGCGAGCAGCTCGCGGCTGATCCCGAGCCCGGAGATCCAGTCAGCGATCGCCTGGCTGGCCAGCACCAGCACGCCGATCGCGAGCAGCATCAGGCCCAGCGACAGCTCGACGGTTCGACTCATGGCCGCGAGTATAGTGCCGCCCATGGCCGACCCCGAACGAGCGCCCATCGTCCACGCGGCGCGCCAGACGAGCTCCGCGTCACTCTGGCTGATGGTCGTCGGACCGTCGATCCTGCTCATCTACGCCTGGGTCGAGGTGCTCAATAACCCCGGCCTCTCGCTGGTGGACGGCTACTGGGTTGGACGTGTGCCGTGGGTGCCGCTCGGCGTCGTGGTCTCCCTGGTCGGCGCAGTCGGCGGCCTCCTCGGAGGGTCAGTGGCGATCGCGGTGGAGGGCGGCTGGTGGCGCCGCTTCCTGGTCGTGCCGGCGCTCGCCGGGGCCGGTCTCTGGTGGGCCGCCGCGCTCGGCGTGCTCCCGTTCCCGCGATTCGCCGGACCCGACCCGGTCACCCTCGCCTATTCGCTCCCCGAAACCGCAGTGCTGCTGGTCCTCATGCCCGCAGGCCTGCTTGCGGCGCTGTCGCTCACCCCGCGCGGCATCCCTCGCCCGGGAGTGGGCATGCGCCCGGTTCCACCGGCCTCCGGAACGGCGCTCTCGCCGCGCCGGTCGGTCGAGGGACTGGAGGACGACCCGGAACGCTGACCCGAGGCGCCGCTACATCTCCCCCTCGAAGGGCGGCTGGGGCATGCGCAGTGGCCGGTCGCGGCGGTAGCCGAGCAGGTAATCGGCCTGCATGAGCGTGTGGATCTGGCTGGTTCCCTCGTAGATCACCGATCCCTTGCTGTTGCGCAGATAGCGCTCGACCGGGTACTCGTCGGAGTAGCCGTACGCTCCATGGATCTGGATCGCGTCGAGGGCGCTCTGCACCGCATGGTCGGTGGTGTACCACTTGGCCAGGCTCGTCTCGCGGGTGCTGCGCGCCCCGGCGTTCTTCGTCCATCCGGCCTTGAAGACGAGCAATCGCCCGGCCTCGATGCCGGTGTACATGTTGGCGAGCATCTGCTTGACCAGCTGGTGATGGCCGATCTCCTCGCCGAACGCCTTGCGCTCGTGGGCGTACTTGACCGATGCGTCCAGGCAGGCCTGCGCCAGGCCGACCGAGCCGGCGGCGACGGTGTAGCGGCCCTGGTCGATGGCGCTCATCGCGATGGTGAAGCCCTCGCCCTCCTCGCCGACCCGGTTGGCGACCGGCACCTCGCAGTCGCTGAAGTACAGGATCCCGGTGTTGCCGGCGCGCACGCCGAGCTTGCCGTGCAGCGAATCGGTGCTGAACCCGGGGAAGCCGCGCTCAACGATGAAGGCGGTGATCCCCTTGTATCCCGCCGCCTTGTCGACGGTGGCGAAGACCAGGAAGCTGTCGGCCGTATCGGCCAGGCTGATCCAGATCTTGCTGCCGTTGAGCAGGTACCGGTCCCCGTCCCGCCGCGCAGTCATCGATAGGTTGGCCGCGTCGCTCCCGACGCCGGGCTCGGTGAGGCCGAAGCTCGCCAGCTTCTCGCCCCGGGCCTGCGGCACGAGGTAGCGCTGCTTCTGATCCTCGTTGGCCCACTGAAGGAGGGTCAGCGAGTTGAGCCCGGTATGGACCGACAGGACCACCCGGAAGGCGGTATCGGCGCGCTCCATCTCCTCGCACAGCAGGGCGAAGGCGATGTAGTCCATCCCGGCGCCGCCGTAGCGCTCGGGGATGGGCAGGCCCAGGAAGCCCTCGGCCCCCATCTTCTCGTAGAGGGAGCGGTCGTAGGTCGAGGTGGAATCCAGCTCGTGGATGCGCGGGAGGATCTCCCGCTCGGCGAAGGCGCGCGCCGTGCGCTGCGTCTCGCGCTGGGCATCGGTCAGGGCAAAGTCGATCATGGCGGCTCCGCAGGGACTCAAATTGGGACGCGCCGATTCTAGCCTTCGCGACGCTCGGCGGAGAGCGTGGCTGCGGTCGAGCGGCAATCCCGACCTTACCGGTATGCTTTCAGTTGACGGCCCTCGCGGGGTCGGCTAGGCTGCGACCTGCCCGGCATCGCCGGCACGAGACCTGCATCTGCCGCGGAGGGCACCATTGGACATCGGCTTTCTGACCACCGGGCTGCTCACCGGCCTCCGCGAAGGCGTCGAGGCTGCGCTCATCGTGAGCATCATCCTTGCCTACCTGGCCAAGACCGGAAACCAACGGCACTTCAACCGGATCTGGGCCGGCAGCGGTGCCGCGGTCGCGCTGAGCGTCGTAGCCGGGATCCTCCTGTTTGTGACTATCCACGGGCTGGAGGGGCGGGCTGAGCAGATCTTCGAGGCCGTCGCGACCCTGCTGGCGGCATCGGTCGTGACCTGGATGCTGTTCTGGATGCGGCGCACCGCGGCCAACATCAAGGGTGAGCTGCAGGCCGGTGTCGACCGGGCGCTGACCGAGGGCGGCATCTGGGGCCTCGCCATCCTGGCCTTCACCGCAGTCATTCGCGAAGGCCTCGAGACATCGCTCTTCCTGCTGGGCCAGGTGACCGCCGCCGGCGAGGCCGACACCGGCGCGGCGAGCACGCTGCTGGGTGCCGTCATCGGGATCGGCATCGCGATTGTGCTCGGATACGGCTTCTATCGCGGCGCGCGCGTCCTCAACCTGCAGAGCTTCTTCCGCTGGACCGGGATCGGCCTCATCTTCATCGCGGCCGGGTTGGTCGGCTACGCCGTCCACGAGTTCGTGGAGGCGGGCGTCATCACCGTGGGCACTGCCCACGCCTTCGACATCGGCGGCTTCCTGCCGCACGGCGGCGACTTGGCGGAGCGCGGGCCGATCGTCATCGTCGGCCAGCTGCTGCGGGCACTGTTCGGCTACAGCAGCACGCCGGAGTGGGCCACCCTGATGACCTGGTTTGCCTACCTGGTGGTGGTCCTCGGCCTCTACCTCCGACCCGTCAAGCCGCAGCAGCACCAACCCGTAACAGGGAGCCAGCCGGCCACTGGCGCCTAGCCGATCCCCATGAAGCCCAGCACCTCTCGCCAGGCGTCCTCGGACGCCGACCCGTGCTCGGCCGCGCTGCGGTCGAAGAAGGAGTGGGGGGCTCCCGGGTAGACGACCGTCCGGTGCTCCTTGCCGGCGGCGTCGAGCGCGGCGTCGAAGGCCTGCACCACCTCGGGACCGATCCCTCGGTCGGCGCCGCCCCATATCGCCAGCACGGGGCAGTTGAATCGCGGCGCCTCGTCGGCCGGTGCAGGCAGCCCGGCTGCATTGGCTCCGACCGGCCACCCATAGAAGCCGATCACGCCGTCAAAGCCGATCGAGCTCGCGGCCTGCAGGAAGCTGAGCCGACCGCCCATGCAGAAGCCGATCGAGTACAGGCGCGCCACGGCGCCGCCCGCCGGCGAGCGCACGTGCGCAGCCGCGGCTGCAACGTCGGCAGCCAGCGTATCGGGACGGGTGAGTGGGACGTGGGTCCCGTAGTCGAACCCGGGGTGCCTCCGCCCGGTCCCGGCGGTCCGGCTGAAGTAGTCGACGGCACACGCATCGATCCCCGTTTCGGCGAAGCGCAGGGTCAACTCCTCGTAGAACGGGTGCAGCCCACGCACATCAGGAAGGACGACCATCCCGGCGCCGCTCGGCTGTGCCGCCCGCGCCGCGTAGGCGGCCACGCGCGTCCCGTCGGAAGCGGTGAGGATCAGCTCACCGGCGTCCACCGCCGCGCCGCGGATCGGCGGGAGTGGCGGACGGGCGTCATCGTCGTAGCACATCGGTCAGGCCCTCAGCCGATTTGTGCGACCGCGACCCAGGTTCCCACCGCGAGTGCCGCCGCCACCGCCAGGTAGGCCGCTGCACGAAGCGGGACCGGCATCGGTGGGGACAGGCTGGCGCCGTCCGGTCCGCGGAACATGCCGCCCAGGGTCACCACCTGGGTCGGGGCCAGGATCCATCCGATCGCCAGACCGACCAGCAGGCCGCCGAGGTGGCCGGTCCAGCTGATGCGCGGCGAGGCAAAGGTGATGACCAGGTTGATCAGCAGGAGCAGGCCGGCCTGCGACAGGACGGCGCGGGCCTGGGGGCCGATCACCACGTGGTGGCGGCGCGAGACGATGAAGGCCATCCCCAACAGGCCGAAGATCGCCCCGGATGCGCCCGCGGCGGCCGACTGCGGAGCGACCAGGATGGTCAGCACGCTGCCGCCCAGGGCGCACAGCAGATACGCGACCGCGTACTCGAGGTGCCCGTACATCTGCTCGATGATCGGGCCGAACAGCCAGAGCGCGTACATGTTGAAGGCGATGTGCAGCACGCTCAGGTGCAGGAAGGCGCTGGTGATCATCCGCCACCACTCCCCGGCCGCAACCGCCGGACCGTAGACCAGCCCGGCATCAATCAGCGAGCCTCCAGACGACGCGACAGACACGTCGAGCAGTCCGGCCAGGGCGGCGTCCAACAAGTAGACGGCCAGGTTGACCGCGATGACGCCCCAGGTCACCCAGGCCGCGTAGGTGGCATAGGCGCCGCGTGCCCGGTTGAACTGGCGCCGCGCGGCGAAATCGTGGCCGGTCTCCTTGAGCAGCCAGGCGATCCGGTTGGCGATCGCCCCGCGCTCGCCTGCGGGCGCACGCTGCTCGGCCTGGCGATACGCCCCGATGGCTTCCTCGAGATCGCCATCGCGAACATGCTGCTCGGCCGCGGCGCGCGCACCCTGCCACGCCACCGATGCGTTGGAGTTGGCGGCCGCGCGCCACGCCGCCAGGGCACCGGCCTCGTCATCGAGGCGATACCGCGCGGTGCCCAGGGCAAGCCACGCGGGGCCTGCAATCTCGGGATCGGGGTGGCCGGTGAGCGCCATCAGCAGGCGCTGCGCGCTCTCCGGGTCGCTCGTGTCGAGGAGGCGCTGCCCTTCGGTCAGGCGCAGGCGCGGTTCGGTGTCCATTGGCCGGGCATTATCTCCCGACAACGAAACGACCGCCGAAAGACTGGCACTTCGGCGGTCGTCGCGCGCCCCCCTGGCGGGGAACGGGGCCGTCCCGGCGTCAGCCGGAACCGGCATCAATCGGCGGCCGAGGGCGGGCCGCCATCTGGGTTACTTGGGGCGGTGGAGGAACGACACGACGTCGTCGTAGCGGAAGCGTCGGTCACCGCGCTTGCAGACCCGGTAGAACGGGATCTCGCCGCGGTCGCCCAGCCGCTTGACCGTGTTGACGTGCAGGTGCAGCATCTCGGCGACCTCCGTCGCGGTGAGCAGCTTCCCGACCTCGTTGCTGATCATTGCTGGGGATTCCTCGCTGGCGAATGAGTGCCGTTGGTTGACGCGTGGGCCCATGCGGTGCGGACCGCGCCCTTGCTGGTCGGATAGTAAGGTTGGGGTGGGCTCACGAGCCCCGGTACTTTGGGTCCGATGCGTGGGGTACTTCCGCGGTCATGTCCGTCTATGAGCGACACGTATTCGTCTGCACGCGGGGCGACTGGTGCCCCGCGGTGGACGGCGACGGACTGGGCGTGCATGCCGCCATGAAGGCGGCGATCCGGGAGGCCGGCGCGGCCGGGAGAATCCGGATCAACCACTCAGGCTGCTTCTCCCAGTGCGGCAATGGACCGATGGTGGTGGTCTACCCCGAAGGGACCTGGTACGCCGCGGTGACCCCGGCCGATGTCGGCGAGATCGTCGCGCAGCATCTGCTCGGCGGGGAGCCGGTCGAGCGCCTGCGGTACGACCCGCCCGGGGTCGGGCCCCACGAGCTCGAGCGCGATGAAGTCGGCCGCCCGATCGGTCGAACGGGGCCGTGGCCCGCCGGCGGCGAGTGACCGGCGAGCGCGGCGGCCGGTCCATGTGGCGGCTCAGCGCGTGATGCCGATCGCCTCGCCGCCGATGCGCTGGGCGAAGTAGACCGGGATCACCGACACGAGGATCAGCAGAAAGGCGACCACGTTGACGACCGGCAGTTCCTGGGGCCGCTGGAGCGAGCCGAGGATCCACATCGGGATGGTCTGCGTGCCGGGGCCGGCGGTGAAGGTGGTCACGATCACCTCGTCGAACGAGAGCGCGAAGGCCAGCAGCGCGCCGGCCAGCAGCGCCGTCCGCATGGCCGGCAGCGTGATCAGGCGGAAGGTGAGGAACGTGTCGGCTCCGAGGTCGGCGGATGCCTCCTCGCTTGAGCGCGGCAGGCGCCGCAGGCGAGCGATCACGTTGTTGTAGACGATCACCACGCAGAAGGTGGCGTGGCCCACGATGATCGTCGCCAGACCCAGGCTGATCCCCGCCGTGCGGAAGGTGGTCTGGAGCGCGATCCCGGTCACCACGCCCGGCAGCGCGATCGGCAGCACCAGCAGGAACGAGATCGTGTCGCGCCCAAAGAACCTGAAGCGCTGAATGGCCATCGCGGCCAGCGTTCCGAGGATGAGCGCGAGGACGGTGGCGCCGACCCCGGCAATCAGCGAGTTGATGATCGCCTTGTGCAACCCCGGGTTGGACGCCGCATCGGCAAACCAGTGCAGGGTGAAGCCGGTGGGCGGCCAGGCGAGATAGCGGCTCGGGTTAAAGGCGTGGACGGCGAGGATGACGAGAGGCAGGTACAGGAAGCCAAGCGTTATCACGGCCATCACACGGACGCCGATACGGACCCAGGCGGATTCAGTCATCGGTCCGGTCCATCACAGGGACTCAAAGGCGCCCAGGCGCCGCGCGACGAGCAGGTAACCGATCACGACCACGATCGGGAGCAGCGCGTACGCAGCCGCGAGGGGAACGTTCCCGAGGGTCGAGTTGTCGTAGATGATGTTCCCGATGAACTTCGTGTCGCTGACCAGGTCCGGCACGATGTAGTCGCCGAGCGACAGCGAAAAGGTGAAGATCGAGCCTGCGACCAGCGCTGGAAAGACGAGGGGCAGTACCACGCGCCGGAAGGTGACGCCGGCTCGACCACCGAGATCGGCCGATGCCTCCAACAGTGAGTTCGGGATCCGCTCGAGCCCGGCGAAGACCGGCAGGATCATGTAGGGGAGCCACAGGTAGGTGAGCACCAGCCAGGAGTTGACGAGTTCGACCAGTCCCGAGCTCTCGAATCCGAAGGGCGACAGCACCCACTCGAGCACCCCATTCCCCTGGAGGATGGTACGCCAGGCGAAGATCTTCACCAGGTAGGCGGCCCACAGCGGCATCACGACCGCCACCACGAGGAGCCTGCGCGTCCTCGGGGACGCGATGCGGGCCATGTAATAGGCGATCGGGAAGGCGAGCAGGGCCGCGGTCAGGGTCACCAGGACGGCGATCCCGATTGTCCGGAACGCAACCGTGCGATACACCTCGGCGCCGAACAGGTTCCCGAACGCGTCCAGGCTCCACGAGAACGGGATCACCTTGCCGGTGAGCGAATCCTTCGTCCAGAAGGCGCCCAGCAGCAGGATGAGGAGCGAGCCGAAGTAGGCGGCCGTCATCCAGCCCAGCGGCCAGGCCAGCAGCAGCCGCAACTGGGTCCGTGGCCGCGAGTAGAGCCATGATGCGACGCGGCGCCCGAGGCTCCGCTCGACTGGTGGATCGATGGTTACCGGGTTCGGAGCCGTCATGAATCGAGTGTCGTGGCCTCAGCTACCAGGACAGTGCTCCCCGGGGGGGCGGACCCCCCGGGGAGCGTGGCATTCCTAGTCCGTAACGGTGCGAAGGCTCAGCTGCCGGTCAGCGCCGCCCAGGCTGCGAGCCATGCGTCCTGGTCCTTGCAGGTTGTGGCTGCGTCCTCATCGCCGCAGTCAGCCCGCGGCGTGGCCCAGTACCAGATCTTGTCGTAGTACGCCTCGTCGGTCGCGTGCGTCTGCTCGCAATGTCCCGGCGAGAGTCCCTCGGCGTAGTCACAGGCAGCCTGGCTGGTCGGCGCCTCGCCGAACCAGACCGTGGCCTGGCCGTTCGCCTCGGCCGACATCATGTGGTTCATCCACAGGTACATGCAGTTCGGATGAGCGGCATTCTTGGCGATCATCCAGGTGTCGGACCAGCCGGTGGAACCCTCCGCGGGGACGGTCGCCTCGATCGGCTCCGGTGGGTCACCGCCGGCCAGCGTGTTGGCTTGGAACTGCCAGCTGGTGCCCACCACGGCATCGCCCGAGGCGAACGTGGTGATCTGATCGAAGGCGTCGCTCCAGTAGATCACGCCGTGGGACTTCTGCTCCTCGAGCAGCGCGATGGCGGCGTCAAACTGCTCCTGGTTGAGCTGATAGGGGTTCGTGATGCCCAGATCAGGGTTCTTGACCATCAGGTGCAGCGCCGCATCGGCGATGAAGTCCGAGACGCCGAAGATGCTGATCTTGCCCGCGTAGTCGCCAGCGTCTTCCCAGATGATGTCCCACGACGTGGGAGCCGGAGTGACCTCCTCGGTGTTCCACATCAGGACGTTCGGGCCGCGGCCGTGCGGCACGCCGTAGGCAACCCCGTCCAGCGAGTTGTGAGTCTTGTCCTTGAGTCCGGCGAACACGTTCGCGTAATTGGACAGCAGATCGGTATTCACCGGGGCAACATCCCCCGCGAGCATGAGCGGCACCGACGCGTTGCCGGAGAACGATCCGCCGTCGTATTCGCCCGACCGCAGCAGTTGAACGCCTTCCGCCGAGCTGTTCATGTTGGTCGTGCTGACCATGCAGCCCGTCTCGTCTTCGAACGGTGTCACCCAGTCGTAGCCTGGATCGACTTCGCCGCGCTCGGCATATCCGACCCAGATGACGAGGTTAAGCTCGCCCTCGCCGTCCCCCAACTCGGTGAGCGCCCCGGACGGGACCGATGTCCCGCAGGCCGCCGCCAGGAGCCCGATGCCCGCCAGCAGCGCCGTGATTCGAAAGGTCTTCATTGATCCTCCGCTCCCTTTTGATATCCCTCAGATGCCCGGCCGTCGGCCAGACCCAACACGTGGTGCCGCTTCCACAGGAGCCGGACCGCCCGGCCCTGCGCGGCAAGCGCCTGCATCGATGACGTCTGCAGGTTCTGCTGGGTCACGACCAACTCACCTCCAACGTCGAGCCCCACGATGTAGCGCGTATCCGAGCCAAGGTACACGACATCCCGCACTTTGCCGAGTGCAGATTGCTCGTCCCCGGCCGCCGCATCCGCCGGCTCGGCCAGGCGGATCTTCTCCGGTCGCACCGTGAACGTGCCATCGGAACCGATGATCGCCCGAGCGACTTCGCCAGTGAGCAGATTCGACGTTCCGACAAAGCCCGCCACAAAGGTCGTGGCCGGGTGTTCGTAGACGTCGGCCGGGGTGCCCACCTGCTCGATCCGGCCGCGATTGAAGACCGCGATCCGGTCGCTCATGACCAGCGCCTCTTCCTGGTCGTGCGTGACGTAGATGAAGGTGATGCCGACCTCCTGTTGGATCGCCTTCAGCTCGATCTGCATCTCCTCGCGCAACTTCAGGTCCAGCGCGCCCAGCGGTTCGTCCAGCAGCAGCACGCGCGGCCGGTTGACGAGGGCGCGGGCCAGCGCGACGCGCTGCCGCTGGCCTCCGGACAGTTGTGCGGGACGCCTCTTCTCGTAGCCCTCCAGCCGGACCATGCGCAGCGCGTCCGCCAACCGGGCCGTTCGCTCGGGAGCCGGCGTCCGACGGATACGCATGCCGTACGCCACGTTGTCCGCGACCGACATGTGCGGGAAGAGCGCGTAGTCCTGGAAGACGGTATTGACGTCGCGATCGAACGGCGGAACGCCGGTCACATCCGCGCCGTGGAGCAGGATCCGACCGCCGGTCGGCTGCTCGAAGCCGGCGATCATGCGCAGCGTCGTCGTCTTCCCCGAGCCGGAGGGGCCGAGCATCGAGAAGAACTCCCCGTCTCCGATCTCCAGGTCGATGCCGGCCACCGCGACAATCTCGCCGAAGCGCTTCTCGAGTCGTTCGAGGCGGACCGCCGGCGCGCCGCCGGAGTCGCGGTCGGCCGCATCGACGGCATCCATCGTGCCGGGGGATGCGGTCATCGGGTGGACGGCCAACAGGTCCCTCGCGAGGACTCGGAGACGCGCGCGCCGGTCGCCCGACACTACGGACGGCGTCCCGAGATTGGCGCACTGTGGGGCGTTGACGGGTGGCTGTCAAGCCGCGGCTGACCGCCCTGCGACGGGCACTGCCTGTGCCCAGCGCGGCCACACCGCATCCGTCGGCTGGTAGAGTCCACGCGCCCGCCGCACGCTGCGACGGCCAAGGAGGAGCCGGGTGATCGAACCGGGGGTCGGGCTGGCGCTCGGCGCCGCCGCCAGTTGGGGCGCCGGGGACGTGGCCGGCGGTCTGGCTGCCCGACGGGCCGGCGGCCTGGTGGTCGCCGGCGGTGCGCAGTTGACCGGCTTCCTGCTGCTGCTGGGTGGGCTGCTGCTTCTCCGACCCGGACCACCCGATACACCAACACTGCTCCTCGGCGGCATGGGCGGCGTCTTCGGCGGTCTTGGCCTGGCGGCCCTCTATCGCGCCCTGGCGCAGGGGTCGATGGGCCTCGTCTCCGCGGTGGCCGGCGTGGGCGGCGTCCTCATCTCGCTCGGCGTCGGGGTCCTCGTCTGGGGCGAAGCCATCAGCCTCCCCCAGCTCGCCGGCGTCGGCTGCGCCGTGGCC
>JBBEBK010000052.1:0-5384 GCA_040882375.1 Chloroflexota bacterium | reverse complement strand
GTGGGATTCGAACCCACGGTGCTCATCGCACACCGCTTTTCGAGAGCGGCACCTTCAACCACTCGGACACCTCTCCGTGTTGGCGAGTCTAGCAGAGGGTCAGACCGATGCCGTCGGGTCCTTCCCGGGTCGGGCGCCCGTCAGGCGCGCGCCGGGGCGACCACGCCGAGACGTCGCGCCTCGGCCTCGCGGACGCCGGAGATGACAGAGATGTCGTGTGGCAGCGCGTTGCTGCGGGCAAGCTGCACGGCGCCGCCGGCGGCACCCCGGCGCTCGTCAGGGACGGCGAATACCAGGGTGCGCACCTGCGCCTCGGCGAGGGCGCCGACGCACATCACGCACGGCTCGTGGGTGGTGAAGATGGTCATCTCGCCGAGCCGCTTCGGCTCGATCTTTCGAGCGGCTGCCTGCACGGTGAGCAGGACGGCATGCGCCGTCGGGTCGCGCTGGAGCACGATCCGATCGTGGTCGCGGGCGATCATGGCGTCGTCGAGGACCGCAACGGCGCCTACCGGGGTCTCCCCCTCCTCGGCGCCGCGACGTGCCTCGGCGATGGCTTCGGCCATGTAGAGCTCGTAGTTCATCTTCGCCCGAGTCTAGCAGGGTGCCCTTTCCGATCGGCGGCCGCTAGGATGGGCGCCAGAGCCTGTTCTCGCGAAAGAGGGAGCCTCGCCATCGACCATCCTCGGGCCTGGTCGCGTCTGGATTGGGCGGCGCTTGCGGCCGTGACGCTTGGTGGCGCGGCGCTGCGACTGGTGGGCCTGGCGCGACCGGTCGGGCTGGTCTTTGACGAGATCTTCTATGCCCAGAACGCCTGCCAGTACGTGCTCGGCAGCGCTGAATGCGGCATCGCCGAACTGGCCGGACGATCGCACCCGCCGCTCGGGAACTGGCTGATCGGGATCGGCATTCGGATCTTCGGCTACACCGAGTTCGGCTGGCGGATCACGGCGGCGCTGGCCGGCGCGCTGACCATCGGCCTGCTGTACCTGCTGGTGCGCCGTCTGCTCGCGGGTCGCGTGTCGAAAGGCGCCGCCACGGTCGGGTCATTCTCCGCGGCGGGATTGCTGGCGATCGACTTCCTGCACCTGGTCCAGTCGCGAATGGCGATGCTCGATGTATTCGTGACCCTCTTCGTGGTGGCGGCCGTGCTGTTCACGGTCCTGGACGTCACGCGCGATCGGGGCGCGGGGGCACGTGGCTGGGCGACACGACTGACCCTGGGCCGTCCGTGGCGGCTGCTGACCGGCGCATCGCTGGGAGCGGCGGTCGGGATCAAGTGGTCCGGTGCCTACGCCGGGCTGCTGGTGGTGGCGCTGCTCATCGCCTGGGAGACGGCCGCCTCGCGCGAAGGCCACGAGGATGACGGCGTCAGGCAATCGTGGTGGGGGGCGTTCGCCGCAGCGGCGAGGAGAGAGGCACCACGCTCGCTGGTCCTGCTCGGCCTGGTGCCGATGATCATCTACGTGGCGTCGTACATCGGTCGGATCCCCGGCGCCGGGCTGGGGCTGCCGTGGGTCGATGGGACCTTCTTGCACGAAGTGTGGGAGCACCAGGGACGGATGCTGCGCTTCCACGTGGGGCTGGGCGGCAACCACCCGTACGAGTCGCCGGCCTGGTCGTGGCTGCTCGATAAGCGCCCGGTGGCCTACTACTTCCGGGTGGATGACGGCGCGTATCGCCACATTCTTGCTTTGGGTAACCCGCTGGCGTGGTGGGCCGGTGGCGTGGCGATCATCGGTCTGGGGGTGGTCTGGGTGCGGAATGGGATGCGCCTGGCGGGCCCCGAGCCGGTGGTGCTGAGCGCGGTGGCCGCGACCTACCTGCCCTGGCTGCTGCTCACCGCCTCGCGCAGCTTCGTCTTCATCTGGTACCTGCTGCCGACGGTGCCATTCCTGTGCGCGGCGCTGGGCGTGGTCGCCGCCAACACCTGGCGAGGAGTTTCGGGACGCGTGGCGGTGGTGCTGGCCGGCGCGATGCTGATCGCGAGCTTCGCCTTCTTCTTCCCGGTGCTGACGGCACTGCGCATCTCGCCCGACGACTGGCGTATGCGGATCTGGTTCAGCGACTGCGCTCGGCCCGGCGCCACGACGCTGGAACTGCCGGACGACGTGATCGACAATGGGCCCCCGCCCGCCGGGTGGTGCTGGATCTGATCGTCGGCGAGCGGCGCAGCACATCGCGCGGGTGCGATACTCGGAGCATGAGTCCCGGCCAATGACGACGAGCAAGGTTGCGTCGATGCGCGACGCGATCGCCGAGCTCGTGCGGGACGGGGACACGGTCGCGATCGAGGGGTTCACCCACCTCATCAGTTTCGCGGCCGGTCATGAGATCATCCGCCAGGGCCGCCGCGATCTCACCCTTGCCCGTCTCACCCCCGACCTCGTGTACGACCAGATGGTCGCGGCCGGGGTGGCGCGAAAGCTCGTCTTCAGCTGGCTCGGCAATCCCGGCGTGGGTGGGCTGCACGCCATCCGTCGCCGAATCGAAGCCGCTGACCAGACCGATGGCGACGCCGCCATTGCGGGTCGCCTGGAGCTCGAGGAGTACAGCCATTTCGGCATGGTGGCGCGCTACACCGCCGGCGCCGCGAACCTCCCGTTCTTCCCACTGCGCTCCTACTTCGAGACCGATCTGCCGGTTGCCAACCCGCTCATCCGCCCGATCACCTCGCCCTACGGCGACGAGGTCGTGTACGCCGTCCCGCCGCTCAAGCCCGATGTGACGATCGTCCACGCCCAGCGGGCGTCGGCGGGCGGCGATGTCCAGGTGTGGGGCCTGCTGGGCGCCCAGAAGGAGGCGGCCTTCGCCGCGGAGCGCGTCATCGCGGTGGTCGAGGAGCTGGTCGACGAGGGTGTGGTGCGGGCAGATCCGAACCGGACCCTGATCCCCGGGCTGGTGGTTGACGCCATCGTCGTCGAGCCGTGGGGCGCGCACCCCTCGTACGTCCAGGGATCCTACGACCGCGACAACGCCTTCTATCTCGCATGGGACGCGATCTCGCGGGACGAGGCGCGCCTGCAGGACTGGCTGCGCGAGTGGGTGCACGGGGTGGCCGGGCGGAGCGAGTACCTGGAGAAGCTGGGGGCTGACCGCCTGACCTCTCTGCGGCCGGGATCGGCTCCGTCCGGATCGGTCGATTACGGGGAGTACCGGTGACCGGCGCCGCCTTCACGCCCAACGAGATGATGGTCGTGGCGGCCGCCCGCGAGCTTGCCGACCGGCACGTCTGCTTCGTCGGGGTGGGGCTGCCGAATATCGCCGTCAACCTGGCGAAGCGCACGGTGGCGCCGGACCTGGAGCTCGTCTACGAGGCCGGAGTCTTCGGGGCGCGGCCGGCACGGCTGCCGCTCTCGATCGGCGACCCGACCATCGTCACCGGCGCGACCGCCGCAGTGTCCATGTTCGAGCTGTTCGCCTTCTACCTGCAGGGCGGGCTGATCGACGTCGGGTTCCTGGGAGCTGCACAGATCGATCGTTTCGGGAACATCAACACCACCGTCATCGGTCCATACGACAACCCGAAGGTGCGGCTGCCGGGGTCGGGTGGGGCGTGCGAGATCGCCATCAACGCCCGCGAGGTCTTCGTGATCATGCGCCAGAGCGCGCGCAGCTTCGTCGAGCGGATCGACTTCCGGACCTCGCCGGGCAACATCGGCGGGGAGGGGGCAGAGGCCGCACGACGCAGGCAGGGCTGGCTGGGCCGCGGCCCCACCGTGGTGGTCACCGACCTGGGCGTCTACCGGTTCGACACCGACGGGGAGATGCGGCTGGAGCTGCTCCACCCCGGCGCGACGCTGGAGCAGGTGCGGGCCAGCATCGGCTGGGAGGTTCGCATTGCGGAGGGCGTGACCGCCACGCCATCACCGACCGGCGAGGAGCTGCGCCTGCTGCGCGAAGAACTCGATCCCGAGGGCGTCTACCTGCGGTAAGCGGAGGTCGCTCAGTCGATGCGCAGAAGCGAGCCCACGAGCGCTGCAGCGAGTGCCGCCGTGCCGCCGATGGCGACGAGGCGCAGGCCGTCGCGCCACCAGGTGCGCCGCGTGATGGTGGCGGTGGCCGATCCGAGGGCGAAGAGGGCAAGGATCGAGATGGCCAGCGATGCAACCATGGCCGGACCGACCGGGAGCACGGCAAAGGGTGCGAGTGGCACCATCCCACCGGCGAGCGCCGCGAGGCCGGTGACCACCGCCGCTCCACCCGGGCCGAGGCGCGAACCGCCGGGCGCAGGGCTTCCGGCGAGGGCGTCGCGCGCGTCGAGGTCGCGCTCAGCTCGGGTCGACGTATACAGGACACCGCCCATCGAGATGGCCTCCGCAACCGCGGCCGCCGTCCCAGCCAGCGCGACCAGGTCGGCACGGCCGGCGCCGATCGTCACGCCCAGCACGACGGCGAGCACATTGGTGATGTTGTCCTGCGCGCCCATCAGCACCTCGCGGACGGTCGCCCGCTCCAGTAGCGCCCGCCGGGCGGTCTGGCCGGAACGATTCGGGGCGTCGGCGAAGTCGCGCTCGCGGATAGAGCTCATGTGCGCATCGTCGCAGCCGCGCAGGAGGCGGATACAGGGCCGATCGGCCCGCGGAGGGCGGCCATCCGGCCGGTACCGCGCTATCTGGTGAGCGCAGCCCTTGCCCGACGCAGCGCACCTCCGACTGACCCCCGTGGCAGGGGGGTGTGGCGTGCCCGAGAGGGCTGAGGCACGCGAAGTCGGTCCTTGTACCGATTCACGCACGAGACGAGTGGGAGTCCGCCGCAGGTGAGGGCATCGCGTAGCTGCGCCGTTCGTACGGACGTTCTATTGATCCACACCTCCAACCCCCGTCGCCGATTGCTGCCGACCCCTGCCAGCAGCTGACGCCGCAGCCGGCCGGACTCCCGCTGGTCGGTGACGCCGCCGTCGCGACGTGCGCACCTCTCACGGGACGCCGAGCAGCGGCAAGAGGTAGCGGTCGAGGCCGTCATAGCCCGCGACCCGCCAGGCCAGCATCAGTTCCACGATGTCGGTCAGACCGAAAGCTACCGCCAGGCGATCAACGGCTGGATCGACGAACAGACCGAGCACCGCATTCCGGAGCTCATCGGTCCGGGCGTGCCGGCAGTGCCAGCCGCTCACCGATCACCAGGGGGCAGGCGCGTCAGGGCGCGATGACCTGCTCGGAAGGGGGCCGCGGTCAGAGGAGTCTGCTGCTCTCGTGGCGACGGCGCCAGCAGGATCGCCCACACAGAGATCGCCGGTCCGACCGGATTCGAACCCGCGGGTTAGCTCACGCATCCGCATCCCGATTGTGGGAAGCGAAGAACTCGTCTCGCGAGTCGCCCTGCTGTCCGCGTGACTCACCAATGGCTGGGATTCGAACCTTCGATCTCCTGATCCAGAGTCA
>JBBEBK010000051.1:0-5438 GCA_040882375.1 Chloroflexota bacterium | reverse complement strand
GACGGGTGCCTCGCGCGACATCGGGAGACGCCTGACCGCTCGCCTCACCTCGACCTCCGCCACCCGGTTCGTGAACCGCTGCGGGTGGCGCCGGAGGTACTTCCGCAAGGCGGCGGTCTCCGGCTCGGTCACCGCCAGTTTGACCAGGGCGGAGGCGTCGAGATATGCACCCCTCACCAGGTCTCCTCGTCCCGCATCTCACGCAGGACATCCGACAGCTGCTTGCCGGGGAGCGGCGGAAGCGGCTTGACCGTGAGCAGATCCCGCTTGGCGGGCGTGATCCGGCCCTCGGCCAGCATCCGCTCGTAGGTCGAGGTCGGCCGATCCGGCAGCGGCGTCAGGTGTGCCACCGGCTCTCCGCGCTCGGTCACCTCGTAGGCGCGCCCCTCCTCGCGCACGTGCTTGAGGTAGACCGATAGGTTCTGGCGCAGCTCGCGGACACCCACTCGCTCAGGACGGCGCTTCCTTTCGCTCATGACGCACAATAGTAGCACATGGGCTTGAGCAGCAGCCTGTCCGCCCCCGGCATGCACCCCGTCATGGCGCCAGATCCTGGGCCTCGTACGGCTGCGGCGGTCCCCGGGTGGCTACAACGGAGAAGAAGGGCCCGCAATGTCGGTTTCGGTCCCCAAATGACCACCGGGTGACTCCCACGGGGAGGAAACGGCGCCTCCCTCTCCGTTGCAGCCACCGCGTGACGGCGTGGCGAGCGTGAGCGCGGCGACCGAACCGGCCAATTCTCTCGGGTGGAGCGTTGCGCCCCGACCAGGCCCGGGTTGTGAGGGACTCAGTGCAGTACTTCTCCGAGGAAGGGAATCAGGTGCGCGTGACGCCCTCGGCCTGCGGTCCTTCCCCGCCGGCGAGAATTAAGGGCCTGTCGCCGAATGATTGAGCGTGAGCGTGGCGACGGAGGCGGCCAGCCATCCTCCGTCGCACCATCTGGCACGTCACCGGGTGGCTACAACGGAGAAGAAGGGCCCCGAAATGTCGGTTCGGTCCCCAAACGACCACCTGGTGACTCCCGCGGGGAGGAAACGGCGCCTTCCTCCCCGTTGTAGCCACCGCGTGACGGCGTGGCGACGAGCGCCGCGCCCTCAGAAGGTGATGACGACCTTGCCGCGGGCGTGGCCATCCCCGACCCAGCGCAGCGCATCCACGATCTCGCTCAACGGATAGCGCCGGTCGATCACCGGCTTCACCTTCGCTGCCGCGATCAGCTCCTTGAGCCGATCCACGTCGGGCGGGTGCATCGGCTTCCACCAGATCATCAGGCCCATGTGCTTGTCGCTGAACCGGCCGATGAGCGGGCCGCCGAGGAGCGCCCCGACGAGCGGCCAAGCCTCGCCTCCCAGGGTCACGTACACGCCATTCGGCCGAAGCGCGCGGCGGACGGCGAAGACCGAGTGGTGCGAATCGGTGTCCAGGATCCAGTCCCACTGCCGGCCCAGGCGCGTGAAGTTGACCTCCTCGTAGCTGAGCACCTCATCGGCCCCGAGCAAGTGCACGAAGTCCACCTTGGCGCTGCTGCAGACGCCGGTCACCTCCGCGCCCAGCGCCTTCGCGATCTGGACCGCGAACGGCCCGACATTGCCCGATGCGCCCACCACCAGCACCTTCTCCCCCGGCTGCACGGTCCGGCCCTTGCGGGTGCGCAGCCCCTGGAGGGCCAGGATCGCCGAGTGCGGCAGGGTGGCGGCGTCGGTGAAGCTCATGCCCGGCGGTATCGGCTGGAAGGCCTTCTCCGGCGCGGACACGTACTCCGCAAAGGTGCCCACGTGGCCGGCGGCGAACAGGTCGGCGAAGACCTCGTCACCGGGGCGGAAACGCGTCACGCCGGCACCCACCGACTCGACCACCCCGGCCACGTCGACGCCGATCTGGGGCTGGCGCGGTGCCCGCAGCCCCATGAAGAGGCGCACGAACTGTGGACGCGGCTGGATGCCGTCGAGGTCAGCCCGATTGACCGATGCGGCTCGGGTCCGAACCAGCACCTCGCCCTCGGCCGGGGCCGGTGTCGGCAGGTCCTCGACGCGAACGACGTCTGGCGTCCCGTATCGATCCCGTACCGCGGCTCTCATGTGCGACCACTCTGCCACAGCTGCTGAGCGGTTGACCCAGGCGACGGTCGACGAGCCGCAGACCAAGACCGCCCTGCCGCCGATCGTGGCGGTCACCTCACCCTCGGCAGCCTTGCCGATCTCGCCGGCCGGCACCTCGGGATGACCTCTGCTCCTATCGCTCCTGGTGCTCAGCTGGTGGGCATATGGACCACGATGACCACGAATCCTGGCCAAATGCTCGGCCATCTGAGCCGATTCGCCACGATTGGGGCGCTGATGGGTGGAATCCCTGTCGACATGCTCAGATGCCGAGCAGGCCGAGCAGGTCCATGGCACCCGCCTCTCGTCCGCGGCTTAGCTGGCGGCGACCGGCTGCGCAGCGGGCTCCGCCTCGATCTCGCGCAAGATCCGCTCCGAGGCGGCTTCCAGGCGTGCCAGCTCGGCCTCGTCTGAGGCGGGCACAGGCTCGGCGGCCAACTGGGCAACCCGCTGGAACGACAGCTGGAGCAGGGCCGCAGCGTCGCGCACGGTGAGTTGCTGCTGGCCGACGAGGGCATGTACGGTGCTCGCCAGGCGCGTGTTCGAGCCGTCGACGAAGTGGGCGGCAGCGTTGCGAATTCGCTGTGTGCTGGCGATCATTTCCGCCAGGTCCGGGTCAAGCGCCGGCTCCACTTCGACGTCGAAGGTCTCGGCAGCGACATTGAGCATCAGCGCGATCGCGTCGCGAATCATGTCGGGGGCCTGCTCGAGACGGCGCACCTGGGTGAATACGCCGGGCAGATCAGGCACGCGCAGGAGCCAGAACTTTCCGTCGCGCTCGGCGGTCACGCGGTAACGCGGGCGTTGGGCCTTCGGCCGCTTGATCTCGCTCCACTTGGTGTGGCCGCTCATCGTCACCTCCACCAGCGCGGTCCCAACTCTGGCTCGCACTGCTTCCGAATCTCGAACTCCAGCTTGGGCCCGATCTCTCCGTGACGAGGGATCGGGATCTGCACATTGGCGCCCAGCCGCCAGATGTCGTGCTTGCCGCTCGAGCGGACCACCTCGAAGATGATGCCCCGCGCCTTGGCCGCCGTCCTGATGTCCCGGATCAACTGGGCCGTCTTCATGAGCGTAGTCTACCGAGCTGGACTTGGCAAGTCCATGGAGATAGACGAATTGCAACGCAGGTAGGCCATCACGGTCGGCCAGAACAGGAGGAGGTTGGCGTCGATCGCGTAGCTCATGCGCCCTCGGTGGCGCGAGGAGGGGCCACGTTCGGGTAGCCCGCCACCTGTTGCGCCCCTTGGATCCAACGATCAACCACAGGCTGAATCCGGGCGGAATCGGCCGGCCAGGTGCTGGGAGTTTCGCCCGGTGGGAATCCAGGCCTCGAACCGGCCGATGCGTGATCGTTGGATCCGCCTGGTGGAACCAGTGCCAGCATGGCCGCAACCCGACGCCCGGACATAGCCACTCGGTGGCTACAACGGCCAACATGCGCCCGATGGAGCGCTCCCCATGGCTGAATCGCCATCCGGTGGCTCCCCTGGCCAGCAACAGCCCTCCGGTTGGCCGTTGTAGTCACCCGGTGGCCGCGATCACTCGGCGACGAGCCCGAACCACGCCCCCAGACGCCCTTCGGTAGACTCCCCACGTGGCACTCGATCCGCAGCGTGACTTCTCGACCCTCGGCGAACTGTCCGTCGTCGGCCAGCCAGGCGGGCAGGCAGGCGGCCAGCCAGGCGGCCATCCGCACACGGACCTGATGTACCCCGGCGGTCCGGCTCTCGACGGCGGCCCGGGCATCTTCCCCGGCGACCCGATCCCCGAGAACGCCGGCCCCGGCGGCCGCCGCCCGGAATGGCTGAAGGTGCGCATCGGCTCAGGCGAGACCTATGCCGAGGTCAACCGGCTGATGCGCAGCCAGTCCCTGCACACCGTCTGCGAGGAGGCCCGCTGCCCGAACCAGGGCGAGTGCTGGGCGCTCGGCACCGCCACCTTCATGGTGCTCGGCTCGGTCTGCACCAGGAACTGCGGCTTCTGCGCCATCGACACCGGACGACCCCCGGAGACCGATACCGACGAACCGCGACGCGTCGGCGAGGCGGCAGCGCAGATGCGGCTGAACCACGCGGTGATCACCATGGTCGCCCGCGACGACCTGCCCGATGGTGGCGCCGGCATCGTCGCCGACACCATCCACGCCATCCGCCACGCCTCCCCCGCCACCAGCATCGAGGTGCTCATCAGCGACCTGAACGGTCGCGAGGCCGATATCAGGACCGTGGTCGACGCCCGCCCGGAGATCCTCAATCACAACGTCGAGACGGTCCCGCGCCTGCAGCGCCAGGTGCGCCGCCGCGCGAAGTGGGACCGCAGCGTATCGGTCCTGACCCAGGGTCGCGCCGTCGCGACCGAGATCGGTCACCACGCCATGGTCACCAAGACCGGGATGATGGTCGGGCTGGGCGAAACGACCGACGAGCTGCACGACGCGATGCGGCTGCTGCGCGAGGCGGAGATCGAGGTCCTCACGCTGGGCCAATACCTGAGACCCAGCCGCCAGCACCTGCCGCTGCACAAGTACTACACCCCCGCCGAGTTCATGGCCCTGCGCCGCATCGGGCTGGAGCTGGGCTTCCGGCACGTGCAGTCCGGGCCGCTGGTGCGCTCGTCCTACCACGCCGCCGAACAGGTCCCCAGCGCTGTGGCAGTCTGATGGCGGACCGAGACCACGCTGCCATCCTGGCCAGTCGCGTGGCGGTCGTTCACCGTCTCCTGCTTGATGCCGTAAGCGCATGCACCGATGAGGACCTGGCCTGGATCCCCGGCCCCACCTCCCCGCCGATCGCGTTTCACCTGTGGCACTGCGGCCGATGGGCCGATCGTTGGGCCGAGGCGCTGAGCGGCCACCAGCAGCGCTGGCATCGCGAGGACCTGACCACCAAGTGGAAGTTCCCCGCCGAGCAGGGCAACGGCGACACCGGCATGTCGCTCCCCGCCGAGCAGGTCGCGCTCCTCCCGTTCCCGGGGCGCGACCAGATGGCGACCTACCTGCGCGGAGCGTTCTCCGACCTCGAGCACGCACTGGCGGAGCTCGACGACGAGAGCATCCTCCGCGACGCCGATGATCTGCTCGGCGCCGAGGCCCCGCTGGCGGATTCGCTCACCCGCCAGCTCTCCCACGCCAGCCGCCACCTGGGGATGATCGAGGCGCTGCGCGGACTGCGCGGCGGCCCCGGTACCGCCACTCTCTGACGCCGATGGTCCAGATGCGCGACATCAGCCGCCCGCCCGGCGGCGACGATCTCGGCTCACCGATGCGGCGGCCGCGTCGCGACCTGCCGTTCACCCCGGCCAGCGACCAGCGGCCACTGCTGCTCGCCCACGGTGGGC
>JBBEBK010000050.1:0-5453 GCA_040882375.1 Chloroflexota bacterium | reverse complement strand
CAACGGGCACATTCCGCGGAATGCGGGTCTCGGTGATCTCCACCGGGATCGGCACCGACAACGTGGAGATCGTGCTTGCCGAGGTGATGGAGATCACCGATCAGCCCACCCTGATCCGCGTCGGTTCGTCGGGCGCGCTCCTGCCGGAGATCGAGATGGGTGACCTGGTCGTGTCGATCGGAGCGGTGCGCCTGGAGAACACGAGCGACTTCTATGTGCACCCCGGGTACCCCGCGATCGCGCATCGGGACGTGGTCTGGGCGCTGGAGGCGGCATGTCGCAAGCTGGGTGTGCGGCACCACGTCGGCATGACCGCGACGGCGAGCGGGTTTTACGCTCCGCAGGGAAGGGCGATGCGCACGCTCCCGGTTCGCTATCCTGATCTCGCGGAGGACCTGCGACGCCAGCGCGTCGCGAACCTCGAGATGGAATCGTCGGTGCTCTTTGTACTGGCGGGCCTCGCGGGGTTGCGCGCCGGGACGGTGTGCGCGACCTACGCACAGAGAGTCGACGGTACGTTCCTCGAAGGCGCGGCGAAGGAGGCCGCAGAAGCACGCTGCATCGATGTCGGATTGGCCGGCATCCACCTGCTGTGGGAGATTGAGCACGCCGAGGGCGGCGATCCCCATGCATACTGGTCATCGCTGATCGGTGAGCCGGTGAGCAGCGCTAACCAAACCGGCCCTGCGCCGGACCGTTAAGGAGGCAACTCTCACATGGCGACCAACGCATATTGCGTCAAGTGCAAGGCCAAGCGCGACATGAAGGATGAGCGGAAGATCACCATGAAGAATGGCAAGCCGGCGACCCAGGGCACCTGCCCGGTCTGCGGCACCAAGATGTTCAGGATCGGCGGCTAGCGCCGCGATTCGACCCTTCTGATCGATCGCGCGGGATAACCCGCGCGATCGTCGCGTTTCGGTGTGTTCGGGCCGCCAGGCCACGGATCGTCGGGCTCATCCGACGGACCGCCCCGGCGGCCGGTCACGTTTTCGGCCGCTACAATGGGCACCTGTGGATGAATCAGCCGCGCGGTCGATCCTGGCCATCGACCTCGGCGGCACCCAGATCCGCGCTGCGCACGTCAGCCCCGACCTCCGCGTCACGTGCCGTCGTGCCGTGGCGACCAACGATGAGGAGGGCGTGGAATCGGTGATCGAGCGAGTGCAAACCCTTGCCCGCACCGTGCTGCAGGACGCGCAGCGCGGGGGGATTGAGCCGCCCGCCGGAATTGGCATCTCGTCGCCCGGACCGCTCGACCCGTGGCGCGGCGTGGTGCTCGCCCCGCCCAATCTGACCGGCTGGCACGATGTCCCGCTCGCCGCGGAGGTCGGTTCCGTTCTCGAGTTGCCCGCCTTTCTCGAGCGCGACACGAACGTGGCGATGATGGCCGAATGGCGCTACGGTGCTGCGCGCGACGCGCGCGACGCGGTGTATGTCACGGTCTCGACCGGCATCGGTGGCGGGATCATCGCCAATGGGCGCCCGCTCATCGGCCTTGATGGATCCGCCGGTGAGGTTGGTCATCTGACCGTGGAGCTGGACGGGCCTGACTGCGGAGATGGGAGCCCGGGCCACGTCGAGGCGATCGGCTCGGGAACCGCCATCGCGCGCGAGGGGCGGGCGCTGCTGGCGGCTGGCGCCGCCCCACAGTTGGCAGCGCTCACCAGCGACCCAGCCGAGGTCACCGCGGAGCTGGTGGGGCGAGCCGCCGACGCCGGCGACGCCGCCTGCCAGGCGGTCCTCGACCGCGCCTGGATGGCCCTCGGCGCCATGTGCGCGGGGCTCGTCAACGTATTGAACCCGGAGGTGATCGTGCTGGGCGGCAGCATCGCCCTGCATCGGCCGGAGCTGAAGGACGCCGTGCGACGAGAGATCGACCGCCGCGCGTTCCCGCTGCCGGCCCGTCGCGTGCGCGTCGAACTGGCGCAGCACGGCGACGATGTCTCCCTGATCGGACTCCTGCCGATCGTCAACGATCGGCTGCAAGACCCTGCCTACGCGAAGGAGCACTCGTGACGCGCATTGGAATCAATGGCTTCGGCCGCATCGGTCGCCAGACGCTCAAGGCGATCCTCGAGCGCCACCCCGACAAGCTCGAGGTGGTGGCCATCAACGATTTGGCACCGACCGCCACCAACGCGCACCTGTTCAAGTACGACTCGACCTACGGCCGCTTCGACGGCGCGGTGACTGCCGGCGAGGGCACGATCACCGTGAACGGCCAGATCATCAAGGCTTTCAGTGAGCGAGACCCCGCGGCCCTGCCCTGGAAGGCGCTCGGCGTGGATATCGTGGTCGAGTCGACCGGCATCTTCACCGATGCCAACAGGGCGCACGCCCACCTCGACGCGGGTGCTCGCAAGGTGATCATCAGCGCCCCGGCCAAGAACGAGGACGCCACCTTGGTGCTGGGCGTGAACGAGGCCACGTACGACCCTGAGCGCCACCACATCGTCAGCAACGCGTCGTGCACCACCAACGGGCTGGCGCTGCCGGCCAAGGTGGTCTGGGACAGCTTCGGCATCGAACGCGGCATGATGACCACGGTCCACGCGTACACCAACGACCAGAACGTGCTCGACGTCTACCACAAGGACCTGCGCCGCGCACGCAGCGCCGGACAGAACATCATCCCCACCACCACCGGTGCCGCCAAGGCGCTGGCGCTGGTGATCCCCGAGCTGAAGGGCCGTTTCGACGGATTCGCGCTGCGGGTGCCGACCGCCACCGTGAGCATCATCGATTTCGTGGCCATCACCAGCCGCCCGGTCACCGCGCAGACCGCCAACGCCGCGCTGCTGGCCGCCTCGACTGGACCGATGCAGGGCCTGCTCGGCTTCACCACCGAGGAGCTGGTGAGCATGGACTTCAAGGGCGACGAGCGCTCGAGCATCGTGGACGGCGCCTCCACCATGGTGGTCGGCGAGGACCTGCTCAAGGTGGTCGCGTGGTACGACAACGAGTGGGGCTACAGCTGCCGGGTCGCCGATCTCGCCACCTTCATGGCCGCTCGCCTGTGAACAAGCAGACCGTTCGCGACATCGACGTACGTGGGAAGCGCGTCTTCCTCCGCGCCGATCTCAACGTGCCCCTCGACGACGGTCGGATCACCGATGACACCCGTATCCGCGCCAGCCTGCCGACGATCATCCATCTGCTCGAGCGCGGCGCGATAGTGATCCTGGCCAGCCACCTCGGCCGGCCGAAGGGCAAGGTCAACGACGCGTTGCGGCTGAAGCCGGTGGCCGACCGGCTGAGCCAACTGCTCGGGCGCCAGGTGCGTATGACCGGTGACGCCCTTGGGCCGGGCGTGCAGGTGGCGGTCGACAAGCTTCGCCCGGGCGACCTCCTCTTGCTGGAGAACCTTCGCTTCCACGCGGAGGAGGAGGCGAATGACCCGAAGTTCGCCAAGGCGCTGGCCGACATGGCCGATATCTACGTCAACGACGCATTCGGCTCCGCCCACCGTGCCCACGCCTCGACGGAGGGGATCACGCACTTCCTGCCGAGCGTGGCTGGATTCCTGCTCGAGTCCGAGGTGCGCGCGCTCTCCACCCTGCTCGGGAAGCCGCCGAGGCCGTTCCACACGATCATCGGCGGGGCGAAGATCTCGGGCAAGCTCGAGGTGCTCGAGGCGCTCCTGTCGCGTTGCCAGGCGATCCTGGTCGGTGGGGGTATGGCGAACACCTTCCTCGCGGCCAAGGGCTACCCGATGGGCAAGAGCCTGGTCGAGGCCGATCAGCTGGAGAACGCCTCCCGGATCATGGCCGAGGCGCGACGCAAGCGCGTGCGGCTGATGCTGCCCAGCGACGTGGTGGTGGCGGCGCAGATCCACTATCGCTCGCAGCGCCAGGTCGTGCCAGCTTCCGGCGTGCCCAAGGATTGGTCGGTGGTCGACATCGGCCCCGCCACCGTGGCGGCCTACACCGCGCACCTGGCCAAGGCCAAGACGATCTTCTGGAACGGCCCGATGGGCATCTTTGAGATCGCCCCCTTCGCCGACGCCACCAACGCGATCGCCCGCTACGTGGCCTCGCGCACCGCGGCCGGGGTGGTCACCATCGTCGGCGGCGGCGATTCGGTCTCGGCGGTGGACAAGCTCGGCCTGGTCGACCAGATGACCCACGTCAGCACCGGCGGCGGAGCGTCGCTGGAATTCGTCGAGGCCAAGGTGCTCCCCGGGGTTGCGGCGCTGCCCGATCGAGAGTCGTGAGCCAGATGAGCACGCGGATCGCCGCGATGCATGCCCGCGAGGTGCTCGACTCGCGCGGCAACCCGACCATCGAGGTCGAGGTGACTCTCTCCGGCGGGGCGTCGGGACGCGCAATCGTGCCATCGGGTGCGTCGACCGGCGCCCACGAGGCGGTGGAGCTGCGCGATGGCGACAAGGGGCGATACGGCGGCAAGGGCGTCCTCGACGCGGTCGCCAATGTGAACACCGAGATCGGCGAAGCGATTGCCGGGTTCGATGCCCTGGACCAGCCCGGGCTCGACCGCCTGTTGATCGTGCTGGACGGCACGCCGAACAAGGGACGCCTTGGCGCCAACGCGCTGCTCGGTGTCTCGCTGGCCGCCGCCCATGCCGCGGCGGCGGCACAGGGAATGCCGCTGTATCGGTCTCTCGGAGGACCGACCGCCCACCGCCTGCCCGTGCCGCTGGTGAACATCCTCAACGGCGGAAAGCACGCCGTCGACTCGACCGATTTCCAGGAGTTCATGATCGCCCCGCTCGGTGCGCCGACCTTCGCCGAGGCCCTGCGCTGGGCGGCCGAGACATTCCATGCGCTCGGCTCACTGCTCCACGAACGCGGCTTTGCCACGACGGTCGGCGACGAGGGCGGCTACGCGCCCAGCCTCGGCACCAACGAGGCGGCGATCGCCGTCGTGCTCAATGCGATCGAGCGGGCGGGCTACCGGCCGGGCGAGCAGATCGCGATTGCGCTCGACCCCGCGGCGAACGAGGTCTACTCGGACGGCGCATACGTGCTGGCCCGAGAGGGGCGCAGCCTTTCCAGCGACCAGCTGATCGACTTCTGGGCTGACTGGGTCGCCCGCTACCCGATCATCAGCCTCGAAGACGGCCTGGCCGAGGATGACTGGGCCGGCTGGACCGCGCTCACCGAGCGGCTCGGCGACCGTATCCAGGTGATGGGCGACGACCTGCTGGTGACGAACACCGAGCGGCTGGCGCGCGGCATCCGCGAGCGGGTTGCGAACTCGATCCTGATCAAGCTCAACCAGATCGGCACCCTGACCGAGACGCGCGAGGCGGTCGAGATGGCCCATGCCGCGGGGTGGACGGCGGTGATCAGCCATCGCTCCGGAGAGACCGAGGACACCACCATCGCCGACCTGGTGGTGGCGCTGGGGACCGGGCAGATCAAGACCGGCAGCATCAGCCGCAGCGAGCGGATCGCCAAGTACAACCGGCTGCTGCGGATCGAGGAGGA
>JBBEBK010000049.1:0-1020 GCA_040882375.1 Chloroflexota bacterium | reverse complement strand
GCCGACGGCACCAGCGAGCTGCGCGGCGCTGCCGAGCTGCGCATCAAAGAGTCGGACCGCATCGCGGCCGTCGTGGCCGGGCTGGCGGCGATCGGCGCGCACGTTGAGGAGCTGCCCGACGGCTGGCGCGTGCGGCGTGGCGAGCCGCGAGATGCGGCCATCAGCACCCACGGAGACCACCGCGTCGCGATCGCCTTCGCGCTTGCCGCGGCGACGGGGGTTGCCTCATCGGTCCATCTCGACGACGCCGACTGCGTGGCCATCTCCTACCCCGGCTTC
This sequence comes from Chloroflexota bacterium, assembly GCA_040882375.1. Taxonomy (GTDB): domain Bacteria; phylum Chloroflexota; class Limnocylindria; order QHBO01; family QHBO01; genus CF-167. Next base: position 741 of record JBBEBK010000049.1, on the reverse strand, counting down.
TTCGAAGACCTTGCCGCGCTGACCGGGATGGACCGATGAGGCGGCTGCGCCTGCTGACCGCCGGCGAGTCGCATGGGCCGGGGCTGATCGGCGTGCTGGAGGGGATGCCGGCCGGGCTCACGGTCTCGACCGCGATCGTGAACCGCGACCTGCGCCGCCGGCAGCACGGCTACGGCAGCGGGCGGCGGATGCAGATCGAGCGTGACCGCGTGCGCTGGACCGGCGGGATCCGATTCGGGCGGACGCTCGGCTCGCCCATCGGCTTCGCGGTCGACAACCTCGACTGGCAGAACTGGCAGGCCCGCATGGCGGTCGAGGCCTCGACGACGGAGGACCGGCCACGCCCGATCACCCGCGCTCGACCAGGTCACGTGGACCTGGCCGGCGCCATCAAGTACGACGCCGCCGACATCCGCGACGTGCTGGAGCGTGCCTCCGCGCGCTCGACGGCGATCCGGGTGGTCGGCGGCTCGCTGGCGCGGCGGCTCCTGCATTTTGCCGGGGTGCGGATCTGGAGTTTTGTCGACCAGGTCGGCCCGATTCGCGCCTTCCCCGGCGCCGATGACGTCGTGCGCCGCGTGCCCGACGGCTGGCCGGCCGCCGACCTGCGACGCCCCTCGCCGCTGCGCTGCCCGGACCCGGAGGCGGAGCGCGCGATGCTGGCGGAGATCGATGCAGTCCGAGAGGCCGGCGACTCCATCGGCGGCTCGTTCGTGGTGGTCGCCGAACGGATGCCCATCG
>JBBEBK010000048.1:2869-5527 GCA_040882375.1 Chloroflexota bacterium | reverse complement strand
CGATTCCTCTGCCGCCGGCTCCATCAGCCCCGCCAGCAGTGCGCGGTCCTCATCGGTGAGCCCGGCATCCGCCAGCAGATCGGGCCGGCGCTGCAACGTTCGGCGCAGCGCCTCCCGGCGCCGCCAGCGCGCCACCTCGGCGTGGTGGCCCGAGAGCAGAACCGGGGGCACGGCGAGACCCATGAAGCTCTCTGGTCGCGTGTACTGCGGGCCCTCGAGCAGGCCGTCGGAAAACGAGTCCGACTCGTGGGACGCCGCCTCGATGACTCCCGGGACGAGTCGCGTCACCGCGTCGATGAGGACCAGAGCCGGCAGCTCCCCGCCGGTGAGCACGTAGTCGCCGATGCTGACCTCGCGGTCAACCAGGGACCGCACGCGCTCGTCGATCCCCTCGTACCGGCCACATACCAGGGCGAGCCGACCGCTCGACGCCAGCTCGCGAGCGAGCGGATCGGTCAGGTGCTCGCCGGCCGGGTCGAGGAGCACCACATGCGCACCGGCCTGTCGCAGCGGATCGATCGCAGCATGCAGCGGCTCCGGACGCATGATCATTCCCGCTCCCCCGCCATACGGGTAATCGTCGACGCTGCGGTGACGCCCGAGGCCATGCTCCCGCAGGTCGTGCAGCGTCACCTCCACGATCCCCCGTTCGACGGCGCGCCCGATCACCGAGGTGTGCAGGGGCGCCTCGAACAGGTCGGGGAAGAGCGTCACCACGTCGATTCGCAGGCTGGCGCTACCGTGCGGTCCCGGCATCGGTCAGCGCACCTCTTCAGGTTCGTAGCTGACCACCATGGTGCCGGCCTCCAGGTCGATCGAGCGGACGACATCGCGCAGCGCAGGGATCAGCGTCTCGCCGCGCGCCCCCTCCACGCGGTACACCTCGTTCTCGCCCGCGCGGAAGACCTCGACCAGTTCGCCGAGGAGCGCACCGGATACATCGGTCACCGACAAGCCCACCAACTGGTGCCAGTAGTAGCTCCCGGCGGGCAGGGCCTGCGGTGGCGCCTCGAGGTAGCGACCGAGCAGCGACTCGGCTGCGGATCGATCGCTGATGCCGTCGAGAAAGAAGATCGGGGCGCGGCCGCCCCACTCGACCTTGCGCAGTGCGCGCCGCTCGCTGTCGCCCTCGACCCAGAGCGCGGCGCCGGCCTCAAGGCGCTCGGGGAAATCGGTCAGCAGTTCGACGCGCAGGCCACCGGCAAGGCCCTTTGCCCCCAGCACGCGGGCGACCGCCAGTCGATCAGTCGTCGCCGACGATCTCCAGCTCCACGTGCCGCCCGTCGCGGGTGCCCATCACGCGCAGCAGGCTGCGAATGGCGTTGGCGATCCGCCCGTCGCGACCGATCACTCGGCCCATGTCGCCCTGGGCGACCTTGAGCGTCAGGGCGACCTCCTCGGGACCCTCGTCAACGTCGATCTCGACGCCATCGGGGTTGTCGACCAGGTTACGTGCGACGTAGTCGAGGAACTCCTTCATTCGGCTGCCCTCGCGGCACTCGAAGGCTTGCGGGCGCGCGGGCGCATCGGGGCAGCGGGTGCCGCTTCGGTGGCCGTCGCAACAGGCACGGCAGCCGTTGAGGCCAGCTTGATCAGCTTGGCAACGGTGTCGGACGGGCGCGCTCCTCGGGAGACCCAGTCGGCGTACCGAGTGGCATCGATGCGCACCGTGGCGGGCTCGGTCAGCGGATCGTAGAAGCCAAGGATCTCCAGGGCCCGCCCGTCGCGCGGACGGCGGCTGTCGATGGCCACCACGCGATAGCTGGGCCGCTTGGTGGCTCCCACGCGTGAGAGCCGAATGCGTACTGCCAAGTGTTGTCTACCTCTCTTACGGTTGCAGCAGCTGATCCTGCCGTGTCGATTGCTGAATGAGTGTGGCGGCGAAGCCAACCGCCCTCACTTCACGGTCAGGATGGCATTGATCTCGAGATGATTGTCGCGGGCGGGGGCGCTCAGGGCAAATGCGCCGATCCGCAGAAGGATACCCCGGGTCTCGTCGTCGATTTGGAGCATCTCGCCGGCGGCCTCGATGCTGCCCGCCACGTCGACCCATACCTCGTGCCCGAGGTGGGTGCCGATCACGGCAAATGCATCCCGATATGCGTCGATCCGCGAGAGCGTCTCGCCGTTGGCGTGCGCCTCGAGAATGGCAGCGACGGCATCGGGCTCGAAGGCGAGGACAATCACCTCTCCAGAGAGCGCATAGGCGACCTGGCCGATCCCGGGCACCCCGATGGTGGTGACCTCCACCCCGTCGGCCACGCTCCCGGTGATTCGCGATCCGCGCTGCTCGAGCGCGTCACGCATTCGGTCGAGCGAGTCCGATGCGGCTGCCATATCGCGCGGTCGAAGCAGCAATTGCACGGTCGCCTGCCCGTCTTCACCATTCACCACGATGCCTACCTCCCGATCGAACAGGGAGAGGAGGTCCCGGTCGACATTGATGCCGAGGCCGATGGCCGCCAGCGCCCGCAGCTGGTTCAGCGCATCCGCGGCATCCTGCATGGCGGGGCTGTCGGTGATCCGCTCCTCGAGCGCCGCAATCGTCTGCTGCAGGCCAAACAGGATCATCTCGGCGCGCGCGCCGGCGGGCATCCAGTCGGCCAGGCTCGACGCCTCGCTGCCGAGCGCGAACGCTGCTCGCGCCCCGGGCGATGC
>JBBEBK010000048.1:0-2859 GCA_040882375.1 Chloroflexota bacterium | reverse complement strand
CCCCCCCACCAGGCGGATGCCCGCCGCTTCGGCAACCAGCGCCCCGGCAACCGTGGTGTACCCGCCCACCGGTCCGACCTCCCGCGCGGCTACCAGCGCGCGCAGATCCAGGTAGACCGAGCCGAGATGATCCGCCGGCACCCGACGCAGCGCGGCGGCGAATTCGGCCGAATCGGCCAGGGACGGCGCGGCGCCGCTCTCGGCGTCGATGGCGGAGCGCACCGCGGTCGCGCTGTCCGCCACGAGCAGCAGGTCATCGAGGAGGGCGTAGCTCGCCGCTCCGCTGACGTTCACCGTCACGCCCCGGTACGTCTCGACATCAAACTCGGCGCCGTCTCGGGTCATGATCCGGTCGAGTGCCGCGGGCGCCCCCGGGCCCTTCACCGCCACCAGGAGCAGCACGTGCGGCCCGTCGGCCAGCGCGTCTCCGCGGGTGATGGCGAGTGCCACCTGGTCGCCAAGCCACCCGCGGAGATCGGCCGCGTAGTCGATCCCCATCTGCCCGATCAGGCGCTGAGCCACGTCGTGGATCTTCTGCTCCAACGTGGCCGGATCGGCGAACCCCGGCAGTCGACCGATGAGCCCGTACAGGTTCATGCGCTGCCCTGTTGAGGGCTCGAGGTAGACGTTCAGGTAGGCGACCGCGCCCGCCGGTACGGCGCGCGCCGCGCGATCCGCGGATGCCGAGAAGACGAGGAGGTATCCAGCCAGGACGACGATCCCGGCCGCGGTGAGGAGCCCCGTGGCGCCGATGACCAGCCGCTTCATGGCCCGGGGTGGCTCAGCGACCCAGCAGGCCGCCGAGGCCGGCGCCCTGGCGGGACAGCCGTCCGCCGCCGAACTGGCGCATCAGCCGCTGCATCTCGCCGAACTGCTTGAGGACGCGGTTCACATCGGCGGTGGTGGTGCCGCTGCCTGCGGCGATCCGCCGCCGACGGCTGGCCTTGATGATCTCGGGTCGGCGCCGCTCCGCCGGCGTCATCGAGTCGATGATCGCCTCGATCCGGCGCAACTGCCCATCATCGACCGCCTGCTGCGCTTCGCCGGCCAGGTGGCCGGCACCGGGGATCATGCCGATCAGCTGCCCGATCGGGCCCATCTTCTTGACCTGTGCCAACTGCGAGCGGAAGTCCTCGAGGGTGAAGCGGGACTCCATGAGGCGCTGCGCCACTCGCTCGGCCTCCTCCTGGTCGACGTTCTCCTGGACGCGCTCGACGAGCGAGAGGATGTCGCCCATCCCGAGAATCCGCTGGGCCAGGCGATCGGGGTGAAACGGCTCGAGGGCGTCAACGCGCTCACCGGTCCCGACGAAGGCGATCGGCAGGCCGGTCACGCTGCGGATGCTCAGGGCGGCACCGCCGCGCGCATCGCCGTCCATCTTGGTGAGCACCAGGCCGGTCAGCGGCAGGCGCTGGTGGAACGCCTCGGCAACACGAACGGCCTCCTGGCCGGTCATGGCGTCGACCACCAGCAGCGTCTCGGTCGGGGTCAGCGCGCCGCTGATGCGCACCAGCTCATCCATCATCGGCTCGTCCACGTGCAGGCGTCCGGCAGTGTCGATCAGGACGACATCGTGCCCTCGCTGCCGGGCGAGCTCGACCCCCGAGCGGGCAACCTCCATCGCCGGCGTGCCGACCGGCCGGCTGTGAACCTCGATGGCAACCTGGTCGCCGAGCTGGACGAGCTGATCGACCGCGGCCAGTCGATAGACGTCGGCGGCCACCAGGAGGGGCCGCCTGTGCTGGCGCTTCAGGCGAACCGCGAGTTTCGCGGCGGTCGTCGTCTTCCCCGATCCCTGCAGTCCGACGATCATGATCACCGCCGGGCGGCCGACCACCTGCAGTTCGTGACGCTCACCGCCGAGCACGGCCACGAGCTCGTCATGCACCGCCTTGACGATCGCCTGCCCCGGATGCAGGCCGGTGAGCAGATCGGCCCCGATCGATCGCTCGCGCACCCGCGACACGAACGCCTTGACGACGCGGAAGTTGACATCTGCCTCGAGCAGGGCCAGGCGAATGTCACGCAGGGCCAGGTCGAGATCGGCCTCGGTGATGCGGGCCTTGCCGCGGAGGCGGTCGACGACGCCCTGCAGGCGTGCGGAGAGCGATTCGAACATGGCTGACCGATGTGCGAGGTGAGATCCGATGCCGCGCGGGGCGGCCGTCCATTCTAGGGTCGAGGGCCAGCGAGCGGCAATTCCACCGACAGCGCTCGGTCCGCTGGCTCAGCCGGCGAGGAGCCACTCCACGTACGAGGCCGGATCGAAGGGCGCCAGGTCCTCGATCTCCTCCCCCACGCCGGCGAAGACGATCGGCAGGCCCAGCCGCTCGACGATGGCGACTGCGATGCCGCCCTTGGCCGTCCCGTCGAGCTTGGTCAGCACGATCCCGGTGACACCCACCTCGCGGCTGAAGGTCTCCGCCTGGGCGAGGCCGTTCTGTCCGGTGGTCGCGTCAACCACGAGCAGCACGTGGCGCGGCTGGCCGGGGAGGCGCCGCTCGACCACGCGTCGGATCTTCGCGAGCTCGGCCATCAGGTGGGTCTTGTCATGGAGGCGTCCGGCGGTATCGATGATCACCGCATCGGAACCCCGAGACTCCCCCGCCGCCAGGGCATCGAAGGCGACCGCCCCGGGATCCGCGCCGGGCCGCTGCGCGACCACCGGGATCGCGAGCAGTTCGCCCCACAGGCGCAGCTGCTCCGTCGCCGCCGCGCGAAAGGTATCGGCCGCACCAAGGATCACCGAGTGACCCTCTCCCTTGAGCCGCGCGGCAAGCTTGGCGATGGTGGTCGTCTTTCCCGTGCCGTTGATGCCGACCACCAGGATCACCGATGGCGCCGGTCCGAGCTCGAAGC
>JBBEBK010000047.1:0-5550 GCA_040882375.1 Chloroflexota bacterium | reverse complement strand
GAGACGGTAGGAGTGGTAACGCAACAGCTTCTCGGGACCCCTCAAGCCAAGCATCGCGTCAACCTCCGCGAAGATTCGCCAGAACTCGTCCCACCGGCCCAGCCGGAAGTTCGCCACCGCGTGGAACGCGTGCGGAACAGAGTGCCCACCGAGCAGTGCCGCGCCGCGCGTCGTGCCGATCGCTCCCAGCTCGGCCGCTCGCCGATAGTCGCCGATATGGAAGTGGCACCAGGCAAGCGTCCCGTAGATATCGACCACCTCGACCACGTCGTCCAGTTGGGGAACGAGGATCAGTCGGGCTTCCTGCGACTCCACGGCCGAGCCGTACCCACCGATCAGCATCGCTGACGCCCCCATCGTGTCGAGCGAGGCCGAGAGGAGGTCCGCCCTGCCCAATCGGCGGGCCATGGCGACCGCCTCCTCGGCGGCTGCGCGATCCTCCTGCACGCGATTCGGGTCCGTTTCAGCCTCGGCGAATCCCCAACTCCATCCGCCGTGAGCCTGCAGGAGTCGAAGACGTTCCTCGCTATCGCCCGCTTCGAGCACGGTCAACCCGAGTCTGAGGTATGGGGCAGCCTCCGCGCGGCTCGGGAGCTGCCGCATCAACCCGGGCCAGCGGGTGGGGATCGCAAGGAGGACTCCGGCCAGGCGCGCCACCGCGCGGCGGTCGGCGGCGCTGACCGGACCAGCGCCCATCCGCAGGTCGATCGCCTCGCGCGCGGAGCGCCAGGCGCTGTCCCCGTCATCGGCCCAAAGGTCCACGTTCACGAGGATCTCCAGGCCCCGGGCGCGCTCGATCGGTCCGTGTGACAGTTCAAGCCCCACGCGCACGCGCTCGCGAGCTCGCTCAGTCGCCAGGTGGCGAGCGGCTTCCTCGCCCGCCTCGAACAGCAGATCCACCGCACGTGCCCGGATCTCCTCGCGTCGTTCCGGCTCTACCTTTGCCCACGAGGTGGCGCGCTCGGCCTCGGTGTAGTGGTGAGCCAGCAGCTCGACGACCTCGATCCGCCGCTCCCCGACGACCTCCTCGATCCATTCCGCGACCCGCAGATGGGCGGCCGCCCGGTCGCGCTTCGGGATGCTCTCATAGGCGACATCGCGGACCAATGCGTGCTTGAAGATGTACTCCGGCTGGCCGGCCATCGTGGAGCCCAGGCGCAACCGGATGAGGTCGCGCACCTCGAGCCCCCTCAGCAGCTCCCCCACGCGCACCTCCGCCCCGTTGAGGAATCGTCCGACGGGGGCTGGCCAGAAGACGCGCCCCACCACCGCGGCGGCCTGCAGGGTCCGTTTCTCACGGGAATCGAGCAGGTCGATGCGCGCCGCCAGCACCGCCTGGATCGTGTCCGGGATCTGCACTTCGGCCAGTGACGCATCGGCGCGCCAGCCATGTCCGGTACGCAGGATTTGGCCCTGGTCGATCAGGTGGCGAATGATCTCCTCGACAAAGAACGGGTTCCCATCGGCACGCTCAACGATCCGCTCATGGAGCGGTCGTGGCAGATCCCCGACCGACAGGAGGAGATCAAGGAGGCGGCTCGTCTCTTCCGGTGGTAGCGGATCGAGGAAGACGCTGGAGAAGTTCCGCCGCCCGCCGCCCCAGCCGGGCCGGCGATCGGTCAGATCGGGACGCGCCGGGCAGAGGAGCAATGCACTGCCCTGCACGCGCTCGGCGAGCTCGTCAATGAGGTCGAGCAGCGCTCCGTCCGCCCAGTGAATGTCCTCCACGATGATGATCAGCGGACCGGAGCTGGCGAGGGCAGAGAAGAAGCTCCGCCACGCCGCATGAATCTCGGCCCGCAGCTGCTCAGGCTCCAGGCGACCGAATTCAAAACCCGGCACCGATATCCCCACCGTGTAGCCGAGCATGGCCGTGGCCCGCGCCGGGTCGGCCGCATGTTCCACCGTCAGGAGTCGCCGTCCGAGACCCTGCAGCTTGGCGATCGCGTCTGCCGGTGGGTCACTGTCGAAGATCTGACCCTCGGTCTTGAGGATCTCCGCCAGCGGCCAGAACGTCACGCCGGACCCATAGGGCAGGCATCGGCCTCGGACAACCGCTGGCGGTGGCGTCCGTTGAGACAGCACGGACAGGAACTCGGCCGAGAGCCGACTCTTCCCGACCCCTGGCTGCCCATACAGGGTCACCAGTTGTGGCCTCCCCTCCGCAGCCACCCGGTCGTAGAGCGAGGTAAGGAGGTCCATCTCGGCGTCGCGACCGACAAGCGGCGCGCGGAGCCCCGGGACGCCACGCTCACTTCCCCCGGTCGGCTCGCCCATCAGCTCACGGACCTCGACCGGCGCCGTCTTCCCGCGGACACGCCGCGCTTCCAGCGCGCGGTACTCGAAGGTGGGCGACGACGCCGCGGTCCTCTGACCGACCACGATCTGTCCCGGCTCCGCCAACTGCTGGATCCGGGACGCGACGTTGACCGCGTCCCCCGTCACCATCCCCTCTCCGGCGCGTGGCGAAGTGGTCGCGACCACTTCGCCGGTGTTGACCCCAATCCGGACTTCCAGCTCGGGCCGGCTCTCGGCCCGCAGGCGCTCATTCAACGTGCCCAGTCGGCGCCGGATGCCGAGCGCTGCCCGGAGCGCCCGCGCCGGATCATCCTCGTGGGCCAACGGCACACCGAAGACGGCAAAGACCGCGTCGCCGATGAACTTCTCGACCGTCCCGCCCAGCCGCTCGATCTCCTCCCGCGCGAGAGCGAAGTACTCCCCCATCAGTTCACGAACCACCTCGGCATCCAGCGCCTCCGCGAGTCGAGTCGAGCCGGTCACGTCGGCGAACAGCAGGGTGACCAGCTTCCGCTCCTCGCCAGCGGGCGCCGGACTCTCCAGCGCCGCGCCGCAATGGGGGCAGAACGCAAAGCCGTCCGCGACGTCGCGGCTACAGGACGGGCAGGCGGTCACGCTCACAGTCTAGGGCGGGGCCGGGGCGGCAAGCTCAAGATTCATCTTCCCCCGATGCCCCTCGGTCCGCTACCCTCATCCCTCGCGTGGCATGGGAGCGGCCTTGGTGATCTGCTCGAACTGCGGAACCCAGAACGAGGCGCAGCGCAAGTTCTGCACGGAGTGCGCGACGGCGCTCACGGCCGGCTGCCCGAATTGCGGCACGTCCAACCCGCCCGGTGCGAAATTCTGCGGCGAGTGCGCGACCCCGCTGGCGGGCGCGGCTCGGCCAGTTGACGCGGTCGCTGCCCCGGTCGCCGAACGGCGACTTGTCAGCGTTCTCTTTGCGGATCTGGTTGGCTTCACCCCCTATGCCGAGGAGCGCGACGCTGAGGATGTGCGTGACACGCTCACCCGCTACTTCGATCTCGCCTCAGAGGTGATGACGCGCTACGGGGGAACCGTCGAGAAGTTCATCGGTGATGCGGTGATGGCCGTGTGGGGTACGCCGGTCGCCCGTGAGGACGACGCCGAGCGCGCCGTCCGGGCCGCTCTCGAGCTCGTCGACGCGGTGCGCACACTCGGCCCGACGATCCAGGCGCGGGCCGGTGTCCTGACCGGAGAAGCGGCAGTCACGCTTGGCGCGACGAACCAGGGCATGGTCGCCGGCGACCTGGTGAACACTGCCGCACGGCTGCAGTCGGTCGCCCCGCCCGGGGTGGTGCTGGTCGGCGAGGCCACTCACCGTGCCGCGAGCCAGGCGATCGCGTTCGAAGAAGCCGGCGAACAGCTGTTGAAGGGCAAGGCCAGCCCGGTCCCGGCCTGGCGCGCCGTGCGCGTGGTCTCGGAGCGCGGCGGACGCAACCGCAGCGAGGCGCTCGAAGCACCGTTCGTCGGCCGCGACGAGGAATTCCGGCTGCTCAAGGAGCTTTTCCACGCGACCGATCGAGAGAAGCGGACCCGGCTCGTCTCGGTCATCGGTCCGGCCGGGATCGGGAAGAGCCGGCTGGCGTGGGAGTTCCTCAAGTACATCGACGGGCTGGTGGACACCATCTGGTGGCACCACGGCCGAAGCCCCGCCTACGGCGAGGGGATCACCTTCTGGGCCCTGGGCGAGATGGTGCGCGGCCGGTGCGGGCTGGTCGAAACCGATGACGAGTCCACAACCCGTGCAAATGTGGCGGAGATCCTTGCGGAGCATGTGCCCGACTCCGACGAGCGCCGTTGGATCGAACCGGCGCTGCTTGCCCTGCTGGGCGTCGGGTCGGGGAGCGGCTCCGAGCAGCTCTTTGCCGCCTGGCGCACCTTCTTCGAGCGCCTGAGCAGTTCCGGCAGTGTGGTGCTCGCCTTCGAAGACCTCCACTGGGCCGATAGCGGTACGCTCGATTTCATCGACCACCTCGGCGAATGGAGCAAGGGGCACCCGATCCTGGTCGTGACTCTGGCCCGGCCGGAGCTGCTCGAGAAGCGTCCGGACTGGGGGGCCGGCAAGCGCAACTTCGCATCGGTCTACCTGGAGCCACTGCCCGAGGCAGCCATGCGCGAACTGCTCGGAGGACTGGTCCCCGGCCTTCCCGAGCCGGCCGTCCGGGCAATCGTGGCACGGGCCGACGGCATGCCGCTGTACGCGGTTGAAACCGTCCGGATGCTGGTCGCGGAGGGCAGGCTGAAGGAAGAGGGAGGCGTGTATGTGCCGGTCGGCGACCTCACCGCCCTGGCAGTGCCCGAGACCCTCACGGCGCTCATCGCCTCGCGCCTTGACGGCCTGGACCCAGCCGATCGCAGCCTGGTCCAGGACGCCGCAGTCCTGGGACAGAGCTTCACGGTGGAAGCGCTGTCGGCCATCTCTGGCCTGGACGTTGGCGAGCTGGAGCCTCGCCTGCGGGGCCTGGTCCGGCGCGAGTTGCTCACCCTCGAGGTCGATCCCCGCTCGCCCGAGCGCGGCCAGTTCGCCTTCCTCCAGGCACTCATCCGGGAGGTCGCCTACAACACGTTCGCCAAGAAGGACCGCAAGGCGCGCCACCTCGCCGCCGCCCGCTTCTTCGAGCAGCTCGGGTCGGACGAGCTGGCCGGGGCCCTGGCCGGCCACTACCTGGCGGCGCATGCCAATGCGCCGGAGGGAGCCGAGGCCGAAGCCCTGGCCGTGCAGGCGCGGATTGCCCTGAATGGCGCGGCCGAGCGCGCGGCGTCCCTGGGAGCCCACGACCAGGCCATCGCCTTCCTCGAGCAGGCGTTGACCGTGACCACCGATCCTGCCGATGAAGCCGATCTGCTCGAGCGCGCCGGCGAATCGGCGGCAGCCGCGGCGCGCTACGGGCGAGCCGAGGACTTCCTTCGACGCGCGCTGGCCCTCCACCGAACGCGGGGCGATCGCCTTGCCGCCGCTCGAACCACCTCCTCGCTGGGAACTGTGCTGATCGTCGGTCAACAGGAGAAGGCGGCGGTCGAACTGCTCGTGCCGGCTTCTGAAGAGTTCGCGGACCTGTTCCCGGATCGTGCCGTCGTCGCGCTCGACGGCGTGCTCGCCAGAGCTCTTGGCGCCAACGAAGAGCACCGTCGGGGCATGGAGGTCGCCGAGCGGGTCCTGGAGGCCGCCGAACACGGCGACCTGGTGGACATCCTGGCCAGGGCGCTGGTGACGAAGGGAGCGGCACTCGG
>JBBEBK010000046.1:0-1032 GCA_040882375.1 Chloroflexota bacterium | reverse complement strand
CCTGACTCCGGTGGAGACTCCATCGCTTGGAGGAAGATGGAGTCATGGCACAGAAGAACAGCAGCACCAGCCCGTTCCAGCGGCGGTATCCAGCGGAGCTGAGAGAGCGAGCCGTCCGCCTGGTCGCCGAGACGGCGGCCGAGCGGGGCGATCGCCACGGCGCGGTCACCCACGTTGCCCGCCAGCTCGGCATCGGCCCCGAATCGCTCCGCAAGTGGGTCCACTAGGCCGAGGTCGACCGCGGCCAGCGCGGCGGCCTGACGACCGAGGAGCGCGAACGGTTGAAGGCCTTGGAGCGCGAGAACCGCGAGCTGCGCCGGGCCAACGAGATCCTCAAGAGCGCGGCGGCTTTCTTCGGGTTTCGACCGCCGCTCGCCGCGATGATCAGCTACATCGACGAGTACCGTCGCTCCTTCGGGGTCGAGCCGATCTGCCGAGAACTGCAGGTCGCCCCGTCGTCCTACTACGCCGCCAGGACCCGGCCGCCCTCGGCGCGGGCCGTCCGGGACGAGGCCCTCACCGACACGCTCGTCCGGATCCACCGGGCGAACTTCGGGGTGTACGGGGTGCGCAAGGCGTGGCGGACCCTGCAGCGCCTCGGGATCCCGGCCGGCTGCGACCAGGTCGCCCGGCTCATGCGGGCCGTCGGGCTCCAGGGCGCGACCCGCACCAAGCGCGTGCGCACGACGACGCCGGCGCCGGTCGTCCAGCGCCCGGCCGACCTCGTCGAGCGCGTCTTCAGCGCGACGGCTCCCAACCGCCTGTGGGTCGCCGACCTGACCTATTTCTGGACCCGGACCGGCTTCGTCTACACCGCGTTCGTCGTCGACGCCTTCAGCCGGGCGATCGTCGGCTGGCGGGTGTCGGTCTCGCTCCACGCCGAGCTCGCCCTCGACGCGCTCGAGCTGGCGCTGTGGGCCCGGGGTGGCGATCTGGCGGGCCTCGTCCACCACAGTGACCGGGGTGTCCAGTACCTCTCGATCCGCTACACCGAGCGGCTCGCCGAGGCCGAGGCGGTCGGCTCGGTCGGGT
>JBBEBK010000045.1:4925-5608 GCA_040882375.1 Chloroflexota bacterium | reverse complement strand
TGGGTCGAGATGGTGGAGGTCAACCCGCCGCGCCTGCCGTCGATGACGCATCTCGATCTCCGGGGTCGCTGGAGCCAGGTGCTGATCACCGATAACCCCTTCAAACAGGTCCGGGTCTCGCCGTACGCCTTCGCCGCGCGGATCGCGCACGACGTCCCGGAGGTCCGCCCCACCGTCGTCTGCTCGACGCGCGACCGGAACATCCTGGCCATCGAGAGCGAAGTGCGCGGGGCGATCGGCAACGGGGTGGGGTCGTTCCTGGTGGTGCAGGGCGACATGCTCCCCGAGGTCGAGCATTGGAGCAACAGCTACGAGATCGTCGAGCACCTGCGGGCCCTCCAGCGAGCCGTTCCGCCGTTCGAGGTCGGCATGAGCACCCGATCGCGAAGCTGGGTCGTGCGCCGTCGCATCGGCGTCGGCGCACAGTTCCTGACCACCGGACCGGTGATGGACCCGACCACCGTCCACGCCTGCTTCGACCGCCTCGCGCTCCGCGACGGAGATCCACCGGTCTACCTGGAGCTGGCGCCTCCCTTCACGGCCAGTTGGGTGCGACGGCTGGAGCGCGTCGGCGCAATCGAGGTGAGCGACGGTCTCCGCGCGCGCCTGGCCGCAACCCCGGAGGCCGAGCAGCGGATGTTTGGCTGGCGCGCCGCCAAGGCGATCGCCGAGCAGGCCCGCGC
>JBBEBK010000045.1:2960-4915 GCA_040882375.1 Chloroflexota bacterium | reverse complement strand
GGGGCCGGGGGGGTCGGCTTCGCCGGGGTGGTGCTGATGGGCCTGAAGTTCGAGACGGCCGTGGGCGAGGCCTACGAGGTGTGGCACGACGACGCCGTGACCCCCCTGGAGAGCGACGAGATTGGCCTGAGCACGAGCGCTCCCCGCTAGACTCGGGGCATGCCCCGCATCCTGGTTGCCGAGCCGATCGCGCAGGCCGGCATCGACCTGCTCACCGCCGCGCACGAGACGTCCGTTCGCAATCGCCCGCCCCGCGCTGAGCTGCTCGCGGCGCTCGCCGAGGGGGGCGGCTGGGACGCGCTGATCGTCCGCTCCCAGACTCGCGTGGACGCCGAGCTGCTGGCCGCAGCTGCTCCCCGCCTTTCGGTGGTCGGCGTGGGATCGGTGGGCACCGATCGCATCGACCTCACCGCCGCCACCCACGCCGGCGTGATGGTGGTCAACGCCCCGACCGGAAGCACGACGGCGGCGGCCGAGCACACCATGGCCCTCATGCTCTCGCTCATGCGGCGCATCCCGACCGCAGATGCATCGGTCCGTCGCGGCGAGTGGGAGCGGGCCGCCTACATCGGCGCCGAGCTGCGAGGGAAGACGCTCGGCGTCATCGGTCTGGGGAAGATCGGGAAGGCGGTGGCGCGCAGGGCCACGGCATTCGAGATGCAGGTGGTCGCCTATGACCCGTTCCTCACCGCCGAGCAGGCGGCCGAGCATGCTGTCCAACTGGTCGGCCTGCCGGAGCTGCTCGCACAGTCCGATGTGGTCACCGTCCACGTGCTGCTGTCACCGGAGACACGCGGGCTGATCGGTCGTGCGCAGGTCGAGACCATGAAGCCTGGTGCCATCCTGCTGAACGTGGCGCGCGGCGGACTGGTCGACGAGGATGCCCTGGCTGAGGCGCTGCGCGAGGGCCGCCTGGCGGGGGCTGGCGTTGACGTCTACTCGACCGAACCGATGGCCCCCGACAACCCGCTCCGTGACGCGCCGAACACGGTGCTCACCCCGCACCTGGGCGCATCGACGGCCGAAGCCCAGTCGCGCGCCGGCCTCGAGGTGGCCGAGCAGGTGCTGCTGGCCCTCTCGGGCATGACGCCGCCGTACGCGGTGAACGCGCCCTCGATGGCGGCCGACGTCGCTCCGCAGGTCCGCCCGTTCGTCGAGCTCGCCCGGCGCCTGGCGATCCTGGGAAGGCAGCTCGTGTCGGCGCCCGCGGACACCCTGACGCTGACCTATGCCGGCGAGATCTCCGCCTGGGATGGCACACCGATGCGCACCGCGGTGCTTGCCGGCCTGCTCGAGCCGATCACCGATCAGCGGGTCAACGCGGTCAACGCCGACCTGGTCGCAGCCGAGCGCGGGCTGACTGTCCACGAGAGCCGGACCGATGTCGCCGAACCGTGGTCCTCGCTCCTCACCCTCGAGCTGGGAGAGGGGTCGGGCGCTGTGCGCCTGGCCGGCTCCACGTCCCGCGGCCGTCCGCGGCTGGCGAGCCTGGACGGCTTCGAGACCGACGCCGATCTGGCCGGCACCATCCTGATCACGCGGCATCATGACCAGCCCGGGATCGTGGGCGCGGTGGGCACAGCGCTGGCTGGGGCGGGGGTGAACATCTCGTCGCTGGAGCTTTCGCGCCTGTCGCCCGCCGGCGAGGCGCTGATGTTCGTCAGCGTTGACCAGGCCGTGCCCCCGGGCTTGCTCGAGCGCGTTGCGGCGGTGCCTGGGATGATCGAGGTTCGCGTGGTGGAGCTGCCGACGCTGTAGTCGGCGGGAGGCGACCGTCAGCACCTTTCGTGCAGCACAGTTGCACAGCCGCACATTTGCACAGCCGCGTGAATGCCCCTGACATGGACGATGGCCGGCAGGTGCTCCCTGCATGGGTCGGCGCGTCAGCACCTTTCGTGCAGCACAGTTGCACAGCCGCACATTTGCACAGCCGCACACCTGCGTGAATGCCCCTG
>JBBEBK010000045.1:0-2860 GCA_040882375.1 Chloroflexota bacterium | reverse complement strand
GCACAGTTGCACAGCCGCACATTTGCACAGCCGCACACCTGCGTGAATGCCCCTGACGGGGGCGAGGGCTGGCTCGGCCCTCCTACTGACTGGACGCTGCCGGAGGCGGCGGTTCATCGGAATCCCACGGGGGCGACAGACCCTCCCAGAAGCCCAAAGGGACCGCCGCGTACTCCTCGAGGAACTGCCGCACCATCTGATTCACGCTCGTCCCGGAGCGGAGAGCGCGCATGCGCGCCCACAGCACGACGTCCGGGTCGATCCTGAGGGTCAGGGTGGAGTCGGGTAGTCGCCTGCCCATCTCGCCAGCATGGACGCCGCACGTTACCGTGCAGTTACCGCCCGATCACCTGCCCGTATCATCAGCAAGTGAGCAGCAAGCCCTTCGCGTCCTCGACCGATCTGGCCGAGAAGACGGCCACCCTCGAGGAGCTCGTCCCCGGGGTGTACGCCTACACCGCGGAGGGCGACCCGAACGTGGGCTGCATCGTCGGCACCGATGCGCTGCTCGCCATCGAGGCGCGCGCCACTCCCCTGATGGCGCAGCGCTGGATCGACGTCATCCGCACCTTCACCGATCTGCCGTTCCGCGACCTGGTGCTGACCCACTACCACGCGGTGCGGGTGCTCGGTGCCGCGGCCTTCAACGCTCCCAAGATCATCGCCCACGCCAACACGACCGCCTGGATCGAGGAGCGCGGAGCCGAGGACTGGGCAAGCGAGGCCGCGCGGATGCCCCGGCTCTTCGCCGGCGCCGAGACGATCCCCGGCCTGACCCGTCCCACCCATACATTCACCGATGTGCTGGAGATGGAGGTAGGCGGCCGCGCGATCGAGCTGCGCTACCTGGGGCGAGGCCACACCGCCGGCGACATCGTGGTCTGGCTGCCCGACGAGCGCATCTGCTTCGCCGGGGACCTCGTCGAGGCGCAGGCCGCGCCGTACATGGGCGACGCGCACATCGGAGAGTGGCGCAGCACGACGCTGGACGCCGTGGCCGCGCTCGGCGCCAGGCAGCTGGTCGGCGGCCGCGGCCCGGTTGTCCGGGGAGCATCGGCCGTCAAGCGGGCCCTCGAGGATACCCGAGCCTTCCTCTCGGCCGTGCTGGACGGTACGCGGGCGGTGCAGGATGGCGGCGGGACGCCGGCCGAGGCGTATCGGTCCACCCGCGAAGCGCTCGAACCGCGTTACGGCCGCTTCCCGATCTTCGAGCACACCATGCCGTTCAACGTGCAGCGCGCATGGGACGAGCTGGCGGGGATCGACCACCCGCGCATCTGGACGGTCGAGCGCGACCGCGAGGTCTGGGACCAGTTGACGGCCAGCTGACGGCCTAGCGCCTATCATCGGAGCGTGCCCGCGGGAACGCAGAGCCGCTTCGACGCCGGGGTGGGAGTGGTCGGCGCTGGCCCGGTGGGGATGACGCTGGCGGGACGCCTGGCGCAGCAGGGTGTATCGGTCGTCCTCCTGGAGCAGCACCCGCGCCACACCGGCGAGGGGAGCAAGGCGCTCTGCATGCAGCGCGAGACGCTCGAGACGTGGGCGCGCCTGGGGGTGGGGGAGGCGGTCGCCGAACGCGGCGTCCAATGGGACGTCGGGCGGACCTACTTCCGCGATCGCCAGCTGTTCGCCATCCGTCTTCCCGGGGCGGGCGATGAGCACTTCCCTCCATTCGTCAACATCAACCAGACCGAGGTCGAGGAGATGCTTCTCGCTCGACTCGGTGAACTCCCCAACGTTGACCTGCGCTGGAGCCATCGCGTCACCGCCGTGGCGCAGGATCGCGACGGCGTCACCGTTGCGTGTGAGGCGCCGGACGGGCCGGTCTCCCTGCGCGTCGGCTACCTGGTGGCAACCGATGGCGCGCACTCATCGGTCCGTCACCTGCTCGGGATGGGGTTCCCCGGGCACTCGCACCCTGACCTGTTCCTGATCTGCGACATCCGCGCCAAGCTGCCCTTCCCGCGCGAGCGGCGCTTCTTCTTCGACCCACCCTGGAACCCAGGTCGCCAGGTCCTCATCCACCCCCAGCCCGATGATGTCTGGCGCATCGACTGGCAGGTCCCCTCCGGGACCGATCTCGACGCTGAGCGGACGAGTGGCAGGCTCGATCGCCGGATCCGCGCGGTCATCGGTCCGTCAAGCGAGTACGAGCTGGTCTGGGCGACCGCCTACCGATTCCACCAGCGCCTGGTGGACCGATTCCGGATCGGTCGCGTCTTCCTGGCGGGGGACGCCGCCCACCAGGTGAGCCCGTTCGGTGCGCGGGGCCTCAACTCCGGGGCCGACGACGCCGAGAATCTCGCCTGGAAGTTGGCCGCCGCGGTCGCCGGCCGTGCGCCCGACGGGTTGCTGGACAGCTACGGGGCCGAGCGACGGGCGGCTGCACTCGAGAACCTGGCCGTCACCGACGCCACCATGCGCTTCATGGTCCCGCGCGGGCCGGTTCGCCGTGTCGCCCGCGACGCCATCCTGCGGGGGAGCGTCCGCGTGCGACGGTTGCGGCGAATGGTGAACTCCGGTCGCCTGGCGCAGCCGTTCAGCTATGCCGGCTCGCCGATCGTGGCCGCCCCGGCGGACGACCCACGCCTCCCCGTCCACGGGGCGGTGGCTCCCGACGCCCGGTGTGCCGCGCTCAGCGGGGAGACGCTGGTGAGCCGCCTGCGCGACCTGTTCGGCGCCGGGTTCGTGGGGCTCATCCTCCTCGACGACCCGCAGGAGGCAGCGCATGCCGCGGTCCGCGCCTCACGACTGTCGTGGTCGTCCGGCTGCCAGGTGGCGGTGCTGGGTGCTACCGGTGCGCTGGCCGGCGTCACCGTGCTCACTGACCCGTACGGCGAGGTCCGGCGCGCCTACGGGG
>JBBEBK010000044.1:0-1040 GCA_040882375.1 Chloroflexota bacterium | reverse complement strand
CCGCGCCAGGTCCAGAGCCCCATCCGGATGGCGATCGCGTCGAACGCCAGGTCGAGGCTGATGGCCAGCACCGCATCCACGAACGGCGCGTAGCGCCGGCGCACGCCGAGGGCATCGGTCAGGCGCATGGCACCGGCGATGATCAGGGCCCAGGTGAGACCAATCACCACCGGCGCCCTGTCGATGTTCAGGATCCAGTCGCTCGAGTAGTGGTAGGTCCCGAGGATGAGCTGGTCGGCCACCTCGAGCAAGATCCCGAACGCGGCGGCGCTGATCAGCTCCAGGAAGGGCAGCCGTCCGCGGCGCAGCGCGGCGATCGCAGCGCCGACGAAGAAGATCGAGGCGGATACCTCCATCAGGAGGTAGGTGGGATGCATCAGGACCGATGATATCGAGCGCGCCGATGCGATGGGCGATCGGTTGATGTCCGGCTCGAGGGGCCCGGCCGATCGGTCGTAGAATGCCGGGCATGACCACCGTCGCCGCGGAGAGCGTCCCGATCTATCTTGCCGGCGAGTTCGTGCGCTCCGGAACGCCGCTCGAGGTGCGGAACCCGGCCAACGACGAGCTGGTGGCGACGACCTGGCAGGCGGGACCCGACGAGCTGGAGCGTGCGACGCAGGCCGCGGTTGCGGCATTCGACCAGACCCGGCGCTTGGCCAGCTACGAGCGGCGGGATGCACTGGCCCACGTGGCCGATCGGATCGTGGCCGACGCCGACGAGCTGGCCGAGCTGCTGACCCGCGAGTCGGGCAAGCCGATCCGTGACGCCCGGGGCGAGGTGGGGCGCGCCGCGCTCACCTTCCGCACCGCGGCCGAGGAGGCGCTGCGCATCAACGGTGAGTGGATGCCGCTGGATTGGAGCGCCGCCAACCGCGGTCGGAGTGGGATCGTGCGCCGCTTCCCGATCGGGCCGGTGGCGGGGATCAGCCCGTTCAACTTCCCGCTCAACCTAGCCGCGCACAAGGTGGCGCCAGCCATCGCGGCCGGCTGCAGCATCGTGCTCAAGCCGCCGTCCAAGGATCCGCTGGTGATGCTGC
>JBBEBK010000043.1:0-5638 GCA_040882375.1 Chloroflexota bacterium | reverse complement strand
ACCGTCAGCGGAGACGCTCGTTGATCGACCCATCCACCCTGCTCCCCGAAGCCGTCTCGACGCGCCTGCGCCGCGCCTACGGTTTCGAGGAGGTGGCCCTCGTCCCGGGCGCCGTGACCATCGATCCGGCCGAGGTGGAGCTGGCCACCACGATCGCCGGACAGCGGCTGGAGATCCCGTTCATCGCCGCCGCCATGGACGCCGTCGCGGATCCCGACTTTGCCGTCCGCATGAGCCGCCACGGTGGCCTCGCCTTCATCAACCTCGAGGGTCTCTACACCCGCTACGACGACGCCTCGCCGATCATCGAACAGGTCGCCGCCGCGGCATCCGGCGCGGAGGCGGCATCGGTCCTGGCCGAGGCGTACGCGGCCCCGGTGCGCGCCGAGCTGATCCGGTCCCTCATCGCCCGGGTCAAGGCCCAGGGCGGGATTGCCGCGGTGTCCACCACGCCGGCATCCGCGTGGGAGCACGCTGAGATTGCAGCTGAAGCCGGTGCCAACCTCCTGCTGGTCCAGTCGCAGGTCTCCAGCGCCCGCCACATCTCGACCTCCGGCCGTGTCCTCTCGCTGGCCGATCTGACCGGAGCGCTCCAGATGCCGGTCCTGGTCGGCAACACCGTGAGCGGCGAAGCCGCCTATCAGCTGATGCAGCAGGGAGCCGCGGCTGTCCTCGTTGGCGTCGGCCCGGGCGCGGCATGCACGACGCGAGAAGTGCTGGGGATCGGCGTGCCGCAGGTCAGCGCCACGCTCGAGGTCGCAGCGGCCCGCGACCGGTTCGCGCGGGACACCGGTCGGTACGTGCCGGTCATCACCGACGGCGGCATGAAGACTGGCGGCGACATCGCCAAGGCGATCGCCAGCGGGGCCGATGCGGTCATGCTCGGGTCACCATTCGCGGCGGCGCTGGAGGCGCCCGGGCGCGGCTTCAACTGGGGGATGGCGGCGCCGTCGCCGACGCTGCCGCGCGGCACGCGGATCAAGATCGGCGAGCGCCTGCCGCTGGAGCAGATCCTCTTCGGCCCCGCGCGCACCACCCACGGCACCCAGAACCTGGTCGGCGCGCTGCGCCAGTCGATGGCCGCGCTCGGCGCGCGGACGATCCGCGAGATGCATTCGGTCGAGATGGTGATCGCCCCGTCGATCGCCACCGAAGGCAAATCCTGGCAGCTGGCGGGCCAGGAGTAGCCGTGTGAAGGTCCACCGCGGCGCGGACCACGTGGCGACGCCGGCCGGCGAGGAGCATTTCACCGGGCGTGCGTGGATCTCGCGAAACTTCGAAGCCGATATCCCGGGCGGCATGAACTCCCACGATGTCAGGTTCGAGCCGGCCGCCAGAACCCATTGGCACTCCCATCCCGATGGCCAGGCCCTGATCGTGATCGAGGGCCGCGGTCGTACGCAGGTCGAGGGCGGTGAGCTCACCGCCGTTCGCGCCGGTGACGCGGTGTTCGTCCCACGCGGCGAGCGTCACTGGCACGGCGCTGACCCGGACGCGTTCATGACCCATGTATCGGTCACCGGCGAGGGCGGCACGGTGTGGGACGGCCCCCCCGTCACCGATCTCGAATACGGTCGACCACCGGGGAGCGTGGGTCAGCCGGGCTAGATGGTCACCGGCTGGCTCGAGGTCGGGGAGAGCGTCTTCGTTCGCCGCTACGCGTTCTGCGACCAGACCATCGGCGCGGTCATCGGCCGCGCGGGCGCACTGGTCATCGACACGCGCACGACGTATTCCCAGGCCGACGAGGCGGCCACGTCGCGGGTCGCGCTTGAGAGGGCTCGGCTAGAGTGGCTCGCCTAACCCAGCGGCCAGATCACCTCGGTGCGCAGGTCGGCCTCGGCTACCTCGGTGGGGTCGTCGATGTACGACTCCCACGGGCCGGGATCATGGGCGAGCCCCTGCGCATGGATCCACGCGCGGAGCCGGTCGTAGGTCCCGCCCAGCCCGCTGTAGCTGCCCCGATGGACGGTGACCGCCGCCGCCCCGCCCGGCAACTGCGAGGAGCCGACCTCGCCGGGCCCGCACTCAGCCAGTGGCCGCAGATTGCCGATCGGGCCTGCGACCGGGATCCCGAGCTCGATGTCGACGTGCTGCGGTCCGAATTCGTGGTATCTCGCGTATGGCGCGCCGGCCGGCGTCCCGCCGAGATCGGCGATCCGATCAGCCACGTTGGGCAGGTGCAACTTGAAGAGCGACCCGATGTCGAGATCGGCGAAGGGCTGCTGCACTCGTGCCGCCACTGTGGGCCGCGGCGGCAGATCGATGAGGCGCGGATCGTCGCCGCCATGCTGGTCGTTCACGGTGCATCCTCCAGCGTACGTACGCGAACAGCGTAGCTCGTCGCCGGTAGACTGCACGCCACGCAGCCGAGAGGGATCATTGCCCGAGGAACCATCACCGTCCGCTCGGGGCCGCACCGTTCACGGCGAGGCGGCGAACGCCGGGCACAGGGTGCTCGCCCCCGACGATGCCGAGGTCGAGGCATACCTCGAGCAGGCGCTGCATGCCCCGCCGCCCGACCGCGCCGATGCCGCGCCCGTGGAGCCCGACACGGTGGTCATCCTTGACTTCGGCAGCCAGTTCGCGCAGTTGATCGCGCGGCGCGTGCGCGAGCTGAACATCTACTCGGAGCTCCTGCCCCACGACACGCCGTGGGCGGAGATTCAGCGGCGTCGGCCAAAGGCGATCATCCTGTCGGGGGGGCCGGCATCGGTCTATGACGAAGGTGCCCCGCTGCCCGACCCGGCCATCTGGGCGGGGGGCATCCCGGTGCTGGGGATCTGCTATGGGCTTCAGCTGATGGCCCACCAGCTCGGCGGCGAGGTGGTGCCGAGCGCCAAGCGCGAGTACGGTCCGGCCTCGATCGAGATCACCTCCACCGAGGGTCTCTTCCGCGGGATGGATCGGCAGCAGCCGGTCTGGATGAGCCACGGCGATGCGATTCTCCGCGCGCCCGCCGGCTTCACCGCCACCGCGCAGAGTGATTCGACCGCATTCGCCGGACTGGCCGATGCGTCGCGCAACCTGTATGGCATCCAGTTCCATCCCGAGGTCGTGCACACCCCCGGCGGCCGCGATCTGCTGCGCAACTTCCTGGTCGAGATCGCCGGAGTCAACCCGACCTGGACGCCGGCCAACTTCGTGGAGACCGCGATCGCCGACATCCGCTCGCGCGTCGGGGAGGGGAAGGTTATCTGTGCCCTCTCGGGCGGCGTCGACTCGGCCGTGGCGGCGCGCCTCGTCCATCGGGCGATCGGCGACCAGCTGACCTGCATCTATGTCGACCACGGGCTGATGCGCAAGCGCGAGTCGGAGCTGCTGCGTGCCACCTTCGCCGAGACCCTGGGCATGCGCCTGGTGATGGTGGACGCCCGGGACCGATTCCTCGCCCGCCTGGCAGGCGTGGAGGACCCGGAGGAGAAGCGTCGCATCATCGGCGACGAGTTCATCCGGGTCTTCGAGGAAGAGGCCGCCGGCCTTGGCCAGATCGACTTCCTGACGCAAGGGACCCTTTACCCGGATGTGATCGAGTCGAAGACGTCCGAGACGAAGGCAGCGGCCAAGATCAAGACGCACCACAACGTCGGCGGGCTGCCGGCCGACCTGCGCTTCAGCCTGATCGAGCCGTTGCGCTACCTGTTCAAGGATGAGGTACGTCGGGTCGGCACCGAGCTCGGCCTGCCCGACGCGATCGTCCTGCGCCAGCCGTTCCCGGGACCGGGGCTCGCCATCCGGATCCTTGGCGAGGTGACCGTCGAGCGGCTCGACACGCTGCGCGAGGCGGACTGGATCGTGATCGACGAGATCAAGTCAGCGGGGCTGTATCGGACGCTGTGGCAGTCGTTCGCGATCCTGACCCCGGTCCGCTCGGTGGGGGTGATGGGCGACGGCCGGACCTATGCCAACGTGGTGGCGGTGCGCGCCGTGACGAGTGACGACGGGATGACCGCCGATTGGGCGAGGCTGCCCTACGACCTGCTGGCGAAGATCAGCAGCCGCATCGTCAACGAGGTGCCCGGCGTCAACCGCGTCGTCTACGACATCAGCAGCAAGCCACCTGCCACCATCGAGTGGGAGTGAGCCGGCTGGCTCGCCGTGTGGAGGTGGGCCGTGGCGGCGTGCTCGGCATCGGAGCGCATGGACCGGGAACGCACCGAATCCTGGCCGAATGGCAGGCCCGGCTGAGCACAATGGCCGGGATAGCGGCGTTTGACGCCGAATCGCTGTAGGTGTGCTCGAATACTGAGCAGCGGGATGCCCGGCCGGCCGCGCCGCGTGATCCCCGCTAGGATGGGTCTCATGTCCAGCTGGTTCGACAAGCTCCTCGAGGACCTGCAACGGCGACAGGCCGAGCAGGACGCCCGTCGCGAAGGACGCCCATTCGGCGCCCCGCGCCCCACCAACGGCAGCGGCAATGGCGCGCCCGACGGCGGACCAGGCGACGGCGACGAGCCACCGATACGCCCCGGCCGACCGCGCGTGCTGACGCCCGATGGGCGTTCATCGCAGCCGCGCTGGGGCCTGCTGATCGGGATCGGGCTGGCCGCATTCATCCTGTTCGGCGTGCTGGGCGGGCTGGTCGAGTTGATCACCGACCTGATGTGGTACTCCGCGCTCGGCCGAACGAACGTGCTGACGACTCGCATCTGGGCGCAGGTGATCCTGTTCGCCCTGGGGACCGCCGCCTTCGTGTTGCCGGCTTTGCTGAGCGTGTGGCTCGCCCGGCGCATCGCACCACAGGTGCCGGTGCGGCGGCTGAGCGTCCTGGAGCTGCCCGACGCGAGTCGCGCCATCACCATCGGGATCGCCGTGGCGGCGGTGCTGCTGGCCCTCATCTCGGGAGCCGCCTGGGCGTCGAACTGGCAGACGACCCTGCTCTTCGTCAACGGCGGCGAGTTCGGGACGGTGGACCCGAACCTGGGCCGCGACATCGGCTTCTTCATCTTCGATCTGCCCTTCTGGCGCTTTGTGCAGGGTTGGGGCGTCACCTCGCTGGTGGTGATCCTGCTGCTCAGCCTCGGGACGTACGCCGCGGGAGCCCTGCGCTGGGAGCTGCGCCTGACGGCACCGGTGCGCGCGCATCTTTCGACGCTGGGTGCGCTGCTGTTGCTGGTGATCGCTGCCGGCTACCAGCTCGACATTGCCGAGCTGCCGTTCTCGACGCGCGGCATCGGCGGCACGATGCAGGCCGCCTCCTACACGGACATGCATGCCCAGCTCCCCGCGTTCGTGATCCTGACCTTCGCGGCGCTGGCGGCGGCGGCGCTGCTGCTGGCCAACATCTGGTTCAAGACCCTGTGGGCCATCACCCTGGCGGCCGGCGCCTGGATCGGCATCTCGGTGCTGGTCGGCGGCGTCTACCCCGGCATCGTGCAGCGCTTCAGCGTCGAGCCGAACGAGCTCGCCCTCGAGCGTCAGTACATCGCGCGACATATCGACTCGACCCGGGCGGCCTATGGCCTCGACGCGATCGAAGTTCGGCCGTTCACCGGTGAGCAGTCCCTCTCGCGGGCGCTGGTCAACGAGAACCAGGCGACGCTCGACAACATGCGCCTGTGGGACTACCGCCCGCTGCTGGTCACCTTCGGCCAGCAGCAGATCCTGCGCCAGTACTACGAGTTCCTCGACGTGGACA
>JBBEBK010000042.1:0-1061 GCA_040882375.1 Chloroflexota bacterium | reverse complement strand
GCTGAGCGTCCCTATGGCACGCCGATGGCCCCCTACGAAGCCGCCGCCCGTAGATCGCTTCGAATCGCGGCAGAAGGTAGGTCGGCGGCCCGGGCCGCGTCTGCGGGTCAAGTCCCAGCTCGTGGTGTAACAGCGGGTCCTCGTCATCGTCACGACGACACTCGATCAGCTGGCGATGAGCAGCCCGGGCGGCACCTCCTCGATCGATGGCGGAGCGTCGATGAGGGCCATCGACTCGGCGCTGAAGTAGTTCCGCCCGACGGCCCATTCGTCGTCCTGCTCGGCGAGGAGCATCCCGACGAGCCGGACCAGGCTGCGCCGGGTCGGGAAGATCCCGACGACGTCGGTCCGCCGGCGGATCTCCTTGTTGAGTCGCTCCTGGGTGTTGGTCGAGCGGATCTGGCGGCGATGGGCGGCGGGGAAGGTGAAGTGGGCGAGGAGGTCGTCCTCGGCCCCCTCGAGCAGCTCGGCGACGGCCGGAAAGCGCGGCCGGAGGCCGTCGGCGACCCGCCGCAGCTGGGCCCGCGCCGAGGCCTCATCGGGCTGCTCGAAGATCGACCGGATCGCCGACGCGACCATTCCCTGGGCTGCCCGAGCGACGAGGGCCAGGGCGTTCCGGGTGGCATGCACGCGGCAGCGCTGCCAGGCGGCGCCGAGGAAGGTCGCCGCCACAGCCGCGACGAGGCCCGGATGGGCGTCGCTGATGACGAGCCGGACGCCGACCAGGCCACGGGCGGTCAGCGAGCGGAGGAACGGCAGCCAGTGGGCACCCTCGTCACCGCCGGCGGCGGCGACCTCGACCCCGAGGACCGAGCGCTGACCGGCGCTGCTGATCCCGATCGCGATGAGGGTCGCCATCGACACGACCCGGCCCCCCTCGCGGACCTTGTGGTAGAGCGCATCGAGCGAGACGTACGGATAGCCGGCCGGGTCGAGCGGCCGGGAGCGGAAGGCATCGACCTCGGCGTCGAGCCCGGCGCAGATCCGGGAGACCTCGCTCCGGCTCAGGTTCGTCACCCCGAGCGCGGCGACGAGCTCCTCGACCCGGCGCGTGCTGACCC
>JBBEBK010000041.1:0-5837 GCA_040882375.1 Chloroflexota bacterium | reverse complement strand
ATGAGAACGAGGCGCGCCGTCCAAGCGAGCCATCAACGGACTCGATGATGCCCTGGATTGCCTGTCAGAACGCCACAGCATGAGCGCAAAGTCCTAGTCTCATCGGGCGACTGGGCGGATCGACCGCCCGATTGACAATGGCCGCGAGGAATGTCGAAGGAGCACAGGCCCATGGCTCGGACCACACGCGACCGACTAGGAGTCCCTGAGGCACCCCTGGTTGCCGGGTGGGCACTAGCCTTGGTGGGCCTGGTGGCCTTCGGCATGACCCAGCCTTGGACGTGGGACGACTGGTTCATCCCGACCATCGTCATCGTGCTGGCCGGTGGGGCGCTGGCGCTGTTCCTCCTTGACGCCGGTTGGGGACTCGATTGGGCCGGATACCTCGCAGCGCTCCCACCTGCGCTCTTCTTCGTGGGTCGGTTCCTCCCCGTCTACTGGGAGCGCTCTGTCTGGAGGGCGATCGATTCGGTAGCTCTTCTGTGCTTCGCCATGGTGGCGGGCGCCGTCGTCTTCGCCTGGACCACACGGGGCGATGATGTGCCGGGGACGGACAGCCCACCCGATGTGCCGGCGATGGGCAGCCCGCCCGAGGTACCGGCTCCCGCAGCGGGCACCGGGTCGATCGTGATCCCACGCTGGCCACGCGGCACTGCGAGCCGAGCTGACGGCAAGCCGGCGAGAAGGCGACGCGCGGTGAAGCAGACTGCCGTTCTGATCGTGGACGACATTGCTGAAACCATCGACCACGTGGCGAGACTCGTCGAGCTGGACCCGGGACTAGCTGTTGTGGGCCGCGCCATGACGGGTCGTGAAGCCATCGAGGCGGTCGAGCGCCTTCGTCCAGACATGGTCCTGATGGACATCGTGATGCCCGAGCTTGACGGGATCACCGCGACTGCCGAGATCCACCAGAAGCGCCCTGAACTTCCTATCGTGGTCATGTCCATTCACGGCGACCCTGACTGGATCCGTAGGGCGCGCGAGGCTGGTGCCTGCCAGTACCTCGTGAAGCCTTTCTCCCAGGAAGAGCTTTCCTCGTCACTGAACGCCGCCATGGGGGGATCGCATGGCGGGGTGCCGCGCGAGGACGGCGTCATCGATCGGCGCGGGTTTACTGTCCGCGGGTACTCCCACCCCATACCACCGGACGCCTCGCACTGGGAGCCGTCCGGCCAGCAGTTGGACCGTGGCCGGCCAACCTGACTGCGTATCAGGGCGCCGTTCGAGCCTCAATTGATATCGGTCGATGCGAGCCGGCACCCAGCGAGAGAGAATCCGCTGCGAGCCTGGCCTGGTTCACGTCAGGATCGACTCTATCCCGCGCTACCAGATCAGCAGACCGAGGTCGCAGCCATACGTGACAGAGTGAACCCCTCCGGCGGCGTAACTCAGATCGCGCCGCAGACCGGAGTACTCGTAAAGGGTCTCCAATGGGACCCGTTCTTCTGGCTCGGCCTCAATCCGGTCGAACTCCTGTTCAAGCCAGTCCGCGAGCCTCAACGCCAGTCGCGCAAACTCGGCACCCCGCGGCCAGTCCGGTAAGTCCGCCAGCGCCGAGCGGGCGTCCCGAAGCGCATCGCGTCCGAGGTACGCCCACTCCAGCGCCTCGTCGGCGCTCTGACTCGGGCGATCCACAGCCTGAATCCAGCCGTCCGTCGCCCTTGCCAGTCGCTGGGCAGCCTCGCAGGCCGCCGCAAACCAGGCCGGGCGAGGGTCGACCGTTGCCTCGGGAGATGGGCGAGGTGTTGGCGTCGGAGCCGGGGTGACGAGGACATAAACGACCTGGGGACTCGCATCGGTAGCCGGTTGCGCTGCGCACGCACCGAGGACCGCCGCGAGCATCAGAGCGACTGCAGAGAGGTTACAAGGGCGGATGCGCATGACCGACCTATCCTCCTTAACGCTAGGGTAGGGCATTTGATCGTTCCGGTCCGACGAATGGGCATCTGACTAGTTCTCGGAATGGGCACTTGACATTCCGGAAAACAGAGTTCGAGGGCTCCTCGCTCACGCACGGAACACTGGGGAGTGGTCAAGCGGTAAGGCGTCTGACAAGCTCCGGATCAGGAGATCGAAGGTTCGAATCCTTCCGCCCCAGCCACCCCTGTTTTATCTGGGTGGGATTCCACGGGCTCGGTGACGGCTGAGCTGTCACGCTCGGTCCTGACTATCGGGCCATGGCCCGTACGCCCTTTGACCCGATCGTCGTCCGCCCGCCGTGCCCACGACACCCGGGCAGCCAGATCCGACTCGACGGCTACTGGCACTGCCGCTGGAGCCCGCTCCACCGCCGTCCCCGCTATCGATGCGTGACGGAGCCCGGGACCCGGGGCCACGCGTTCAGCGTTCCGGTCGCCGTCCGCCAGCCGACCGAGCGCCACCCCGACGCCGGCGCCGCGTGTCCCGCCTGCGCCCACGTGTACGCCCGCCACGAGGGGGTGTCCACCGGGCGCGACTTCGTGTTCGGCCACGCCGAGATCGCACGGCTGCTGGTCCGGGTCGGCGAGGGCATGAGCCTGCGGAGCGCCAGCGCGGACCTGCGCGACCACGTCCTGCGAGCGCATGGCGCCACCAGCCGCCAGGCCAACCTCGCGGTCAACTACCTCGACGCATATGCGCCGGCGGTCCTCGCCGCGCTGCATCCGACGACCTGGCCCAGGGTCGTCGTCCTCGACACGACCGCGCTCTTCACCCGGGTCCCGCGCGAGGGACCCGACGGCACCGGCGCGGCCCGCGTGGGCAACCGGCGGGCCGGCACGGTCATGGTGGTCCTCGACGGGACCGCCCGCCGCCCGCGGCCGTGCCTGATGGCGGTCGCGGGAGCCAAGGATGCCGACTCGTGGCGGGCGTTCTTCGGCCGTCTCGACGAGGCGCCGGAGGTGGTCGTCGCCGACCTCGACGCCGCGATCGCCCGGGCGGTCCGCGAGACCTGGCCCGACGCCCTGCTCGTCCCCTCGCGCCACCACCTCGCCGCTCGGGTCCGCGAGCGGCTGGTCGCCGACGGGGTCCCCGAGCGGGTCCGCCTCGAGGCGCCTGTCGCGACCCGCCGGGCGCTGCCGTGGACCGGCGAGCGGGTCCGCCGCTATGGCCCGCATCCGCTCCACGAGGCGGCCCTCGGTGCGTTGCGGGGCGAGCGCGAGTGGGCTGCCTTCACCGCGCTCGTCGAGCGCCACGTCCCGCCCGACCGGCTCGCCCTGCGCGGTTGGATCGCGACCAACGAGCCGCTCGTCCGGCGCGGCTGGCTGCTGCGCGAGCGGCTCGGGTCGATCCCGCTCTCGACCGGCGCCCTCGAGGGCGCCATCGGCGAGTGGCTGGCGCCGCTGCGGCGGCGGGCCGGTCGCTGGCAGAACGCGCGCCGGCTCGACCTCGTCCTCGGGCTCATGACCCTGCGCGCCCGGGGCGACGCTCGCGAGGCTCGCTATGGCGCCCTCGTCCGGGCGGCGTTCGCCGCGTCCGGCAACCGCTCGCACGATCCGGCCGGCGCGCCCGACCTCGGGACCGAGAGCGTCGCCGGCCGGACCCGCCCGGTGAGCTGGTGGCGGACGTTCCACGACCGCGTCGAGCCGTCCCTGCCGCGGCTCGTCCGCGAGGCCGACCGGCGCTGGCGGGCACAGGCCCGGGCCGACCATCTCGAGCGGGTGAAGGAGCGGCTCGCCGAGCGCTATGCGACCGAGGTCGACCTGCGCACCCGCCTGGACCTGCCGGTCCCGCCGTTGGGACGGCCGAAGCGCGCGCGGCCGAGGCGGGCCGCGTCGGTCGCCGGCCGACGCCTCGCCGACTATCCCGAGCTCCTCGCCGAGTGGGCGTGGGATGGCAATGCCGGGCTCGACCCGGCGACCCTCCCCGCCGGCAGTCGCGAGCGGATCGCCTGGCGCTGCCTGCTCGAGCCGGCCCACGTCTGGGAGACGCGGGTGTCCGACCGGACGTACCACGGGTCAGGCTGCCCGTTCCACATGGGCATCCGGGTCCACCCGGCCGAATCGCTCGCTGCCTTCTATCCGTGGCTGGCCGCCGAGTGGCATCCCGAGCGCAACGTGCTCCGCCCCGACCAGGTGACCCGGGCGTCGGCCCGCGACGTCTGGTGGCACTGCCCAGTCGGGCACGAGTGGTCGACCCCGGTGTACCAGCGGACCCTCTCGGGGAGCGGCTGCCCCGACTGCTACCGAGCGGAGGCAGCGACCCGCTCGAAGGCGGGCAAGGCAACGGCCCGCGCGGCCCGCGACGCCGCCGAGCGGGCGAAGATCATCGAGCTCCCGCGCCGGGTCTCGGGCGACGGCCCCGACTGATCAGCATGGGTCGGGGACATGTGTCACCCAGGCTTCGCGCCCGTTCGCAGGGCCCGCTGGATTCCCACCCAGATAAAACAGGGGTCCCAGCCAATCTGACGCCGAGTGCGCTGTGGCTGCGGATCGTCGGTACGGTTGCAGGCACAGTGGCGCCTCCGGTGCCAGCCTCACAAGCGGGGTGGCTGGCAATCGTCACGGTCGGTCTTCGCTTCTTCTTGGTTTCGCGGCCGCTTCGCCGCTGTCTCGATCGAAGGACTCAGGCCATCCCCAACGAGTACCCCTCCACGCGCCGGCCAGCGGCGGAGGTCGACTCACTCGATGTAGCCAACGACGTTCATCGGCCGACTCTCGGTACACCGGCAACCGGCTTCGATCGGCTTCGATCGCTCGTCTGCGCGCCTCCTGAAGCGGCCGATCGGCCGACGTTGGGAGGTGCTGAATCCCGCCGAGAGGAATACAATCGCGGCTGCCCGGGTGAATGACGCCGCCCTGGTGCCAGCGCCCGGCTGACGGCCAGAGGTGAGATGGCGATGGCCACGAGCCCAGCGGTCGACTGCACCTGCCGGCATTCGGTCGACTGCAACCATGAGTGCCACGGGCGGCACTGCGATCCGACCGAGCATGTCTGCTCGATCGAGTTCCTGCCCGATGAGGGCGGCCTGACGCCGTGGGGATGCCCCGACTGCAGTCCGGGCCTGGGGATGCCCCACCTGGCGGGCTGTCGGGCGAACCTCCGTTCCAAGCCCCCTGATCAGCCAACCGTCCCGCTGCTGTGACCCGGGACCGCCGGGATCCTCGGCCCGGCCGGTCGTGGAACTCGACCACGACCAGCGACTCGCGACTCTCAGGGACGCCCGCCTCCCACCGCCAGGTGTGTATACGAGCCGCTCGGCTGGGATCACCGCGCGGAAAGGTGCCCCCCGTTCGGCCACATGTTATGGCAAGGTCGGAACAGGGGCATCTCGGTCGTGGGAAGCGACCCGCCGCGGCGTCCGCGTGACACCATCATTGCCAGCGTAGGTCCTGTGAGGGGACATCGCCGTCGCCTGACCGCTACGCTGACGACATCAGGCGCTCGGGGTCTCCCATGCAAGTGCCCGCCAAGCACTATGCCCATGCCTTTGACTTCACGCCGGCGCGCCTGGCGGGCAGCCAATGGTGGCGGGAGCTGCCAGAACGAGGAAGCATTTGTGTCCGAGGCAATTGGCGCCCTAGGACCCGGCGATCGCGTCGAGCACGATCGGTTCGGGCATGGGCGAGTGTTGGGAAGTTCGGACGGGAGTTCGGACCAAGTCTTCTCGATCCGATTTGACCGAGAGAGCGAGCCGCGCAACATCATCGCCTCATACGTAGGGATGCGGGCTATCACTGCCTGGGACGAGGGCCGAATCTCCCCTCCGTGGTCGGAGATCGAGGACCCCGATCGCTTCGTGCCGCCGCTGGTGCCAGGCGAGCGCGAGCTCGCGCGGTTCCTGGACGAGCAACTCGATCCAGCGTGGCGAATTTACGTCCGCCCCCACCTTGACGCCGATCGACCAATCATTGCCG
>JBBEBK010000040.1:1381-5858 GCA_040882375.1 Chloroflexota bacterium | reverse complement strand
AGGGCCGGACCTGCGCCTGACGAACGAGCGCGGCGAGCGACGGTCCTGCGGCCCCGGGTAGCGCGGCCGGCAGGAGCTTCTCGAGCGCCAGCCGAGCGTCGTCTGCGGAGCCGGACAGCGAAGACGGGGCCTCAGGATGCGTCATGGTCCGTGATCGTGACACACGAGGCGCGGTGGCGACCGTCGGCGAAGGTGCCGTCGTTAGAAGCTGCGGGCCACACACGCCGATCAACTCCGTCAGGTCGTCCAGGCCGATGCCGGCGCGCTGTGCCGCCTCGGTCCGAGAGTAGCCAGTTACCGGCCTACTCTACTGGTCCGCGGAGAGGTCCTTGTCCTCCATCTCCCACGCATGGTCGAGCGTGTGGAAGGCGGAGTGTCGGATGAGGAATGGTATCGTCCACGACTTCATTCGCTTCTCGATCTCCCCGGCGTTGTAGGCGCGCATCGCATCGACGTAGGTCTCCCGATGCCGCAGCAGCCCATCCGGGGTGAGCGCCGCACCCTCCGGGATCCGCAGCCCGACCCCGCTCGCGAAGCTCTCGCTTTCCTGGCGGATGGTGTGGCTGATGATCCGGTCGCGGTCGCGTCCTCCGCCGCGCGGGCCTTTGCGCATCTCCGGCGAGACCCGCGCCGCGACGCCGTCGAAGTACGCCCAGGCTGCCCGCAGGAGCGTGATCCCGCGGTCGAACTCCGCCTCGCTCATGGGGCCGTGCTCGGTCGAGGAGGGCGAGAAGGAGATGCCCCAGAAGTCGGTCGAGCCAGTGCCGACCCGGTCCTCCACGACCTCGAGTGGCCCTGCGGCCTCGAAGTCGCGCGACATCCCGGCCAGGTCTGCGATCGGCCGGTATCGGTCCCGATAGGACTCGAGCGTCTCGAGGGCGAGCTCGGCGGTCTTCGCGCCCCGGCTCCACCCCGGCCAATCGAGGCTGAATGCGACCGAGCGCTTGTCCTTGGTCCCGTGTTCGACGACCGTGCGGACAGGCATGGCTGAGTATTGCATGGGGTCCGGAGCGCAGTAAGCCGATGATAATTCTGCGATATGTCTACGTGACTAGCCTTGACCTGGCTATGTCACTAGACTACGATTGGTGAAGCGCCGCGCGCTCATACAACGGATCCGGGCGGCGGCCGCGCTCAACGACGTGTCGTGCCTGCTGGTACGTCAGGGCAGCCGGCATGAATTCTGGGACGTCGGGGGCGTTCGGCTATCGATCCCACGTCATCGGGACATCAACGAGTGGACCGCGGAGGCGATCATGCGTGACCTGGAATCGGTCCTCGGCGAAGGTTGGTGGCGCCGTTGAAGCGCTACACCGTACACGCGCGGCGCATCGGGAACTGGTGGGCGCTGGATGTCGACAGGGTGCCGGGCGCTCACACTCAGGTTCGCCGGATCGACCAGGCCGAAGAGATGGCCCGGGAGGCGATCGCGGGGGTGCTCGATATTGCGCCCGCCTCGTTCGAGGTTCTCGTAGCGCCCGAGGTCCCCGCCGCCGTGCGGACGATCGTGAACGAGGCAACCAAGGCTCGGTCGGAGGCCGCCCAAGCCCAGGATTCGGCCGCCCAACTCACTCGAGATGCAGCACAGCTCCTCGTCGGTGCGGGCCTCACGGTGCGCGATGCCGGCGTCCTGTTGGGCGTTTCACACCAGAGGATCGGGCAGCTCGTTCGCCCGTCGCGCTCGGCACGGATGGGTGCGAGCATCGACCTCGAGGACAGGGAGGCCACCCGGCGGGCAACCGAGGGGTGAGCCTCCATCCCGATGTGCGCGGCAAGCAAGCTCCTGACCCATTACCCAGGCCGATGTGATGGGCATCGGGGTAGGCTTCCACCAATGACCGTTCAGACCGATAACCCGCTCGTCCAGTACACCGACGACATCGCCCCCCGCCCCATTCCTGAGGCGCTCCTCGCCGCGCGCGGCGACGTGATGGCCGCAGTCCGCGACCTGGCCACCCTCACCGATGCCGACATGGAGAAGGCCTGGTCCTGGAAGGGCGACAGCGAGCTGGAGTGGATCGAGCTTCGCTATGCCTTCTACAACGTCCTGGAAGGCTTCGAGCGGGCCGGCATCGATGCCGCCGCCGCGCTCGCCAAGGCCGGCGTCGAGCGGGGAAGGGCCGCGGACCTGATCGCCCCCGCCACCGCAGCCAAATGGGACCTCCAGGGACTCCTCCTCCAACTGCCGGACGCCGCCTGGGACGCCAAGCCCGGCGGCGAGGAGTGGACCGTGCGCGAGACGATGGGTCACATCATCGGCAGCCAGCGCGCGTATGCGGCCGTTACCGCCTGGTGGCAGGCGCAGGCGCTTCCTGTCTCCCCGGACCTGCCGACGGCGCGGCCAAACCACATCTACGACGTGCTGCCCAGCGAGGAAGAGGAGGCAGCGGGCACGCCCGCGGAGGTCCGCGCCCGGCTCGCCGAGGTTATCGACCAGTCCACCGAGCGCCTTGCCGGGCTGCCTCCCGATCGGCTCGCCTTCGGCACCCGCTGGGTGGGCTTCGCCCTCGACATCGGCTTCCGACTGGGCCGATGGTCCTCACACGTGCGTGAGCACACCGTCCAGGTCGAGAAGACGCTGGCGATGATCGGCCACACCCCTACCGAGGTGGACCGATTGATCCGCCTGATCCTCGCCGAGTGGGGCCGGGCCGAGGCCGTCGTCTACGGCTCCGTCGGTGATGGAGAGGCCCTTGCGGTGCTCGGCGAGGCAGCTGCGGCTGCCCGCGTCACCGCGGCGGAGGTCGCCGGACTGGCACGCACCGCGAGATCAGCTGATTGACATCAGATGCGACACGACTTAGCATCACGCATCATGCCACGCACGACCATTGACCTCGATGCCGGCGTCCTGCGCGAGCTGAAGCGCCGCAAGCGGACCGGCCAAAGCCTCGGGCAGCTCGCCTCAGAGCTGCTCGCCGGCGCAATGCACGAGCCGGCGTCCGCACCAACTCAACCGCCGCTCCGCTGGCGATCCGCGCGGATGGGAGCGCGAGTCGACCTCGAAGACAAGGAAGCCGTCCGCCGGGCCACGGACCCCGCATGAGCTTCGCCATCGACGCCAACCTCCTCCTGTACGCGTCGGACGAGGAGAGCCCGTGGCACGAAGCGGCTATGCACCGACTTGACGAGGTGGCCCTGGGCCCGGAGATCGTCCACCTGTTCTGGCCGACTGTGATGGCCTACCTGCGCATCGCCACCCATCCCGCCGTCTTCGCCCGACCCCTCTCGCACGCCGGCGCCCGCAGCAACATCCAGGGCCTCCTGGACCTGCCGCATGTCCAGACGTCGGGCGAGTCAGACGCCTTCTGGCGCCGATTTGGCGAGATCGCCGATGACGTGGCGCCCACCGGCAATCTGGTGCCGGATGCGCACATCGTGGCGCTGATGGTCGACAATGGGGTGCGGACGATCCTGACCCGCGACCGGGATTACCGGAAGTTCCGCGGCATCACCGTCCGAGATCCGTTCGCTACCTGACGTCGGTTTGGTCCCAGGCACTCCGTCCGCTGCCGGGGGCTCGCGCGCCTGCACCAGCCGCTAGGTCAGGCTCACCGCGCGGGGACGCAGCGCCACCCAGGCGGCGGTTCCCCCGATTGCCAGTCCGGCAGCGTTCAGCTGGCTGGGCGCGTGAAGCCCTGCCACGTCCCGGCGGCCTGGCGGCGCGCAAGGTCGGCACGGATCTGGGTGAGCTGCGCCTCCGTGAACTCGGGATAGAGGCGCCGGAGGACGAAGATCGCGCGGTCAAGCTCGGGCATGCTGCCAGCCGCATCGGCAGCCCGATTCACGAGCACCAGCGCCTGCCGGCGGAGGCGATATGCGAACTCCGCACGCTCGGCCGGGGACATGGCGCGCACTCGCTCGTCGAGGGCCAGCTGGCCCGGATCAGGCGGGCGCAGTGCGAAGTCGAGCGAGGA
Source organism: Chloroflexota bacterium (assembly GCA_040882375.1). GTDB lineage: Bacteria > Chloroflexota > Limnocylindria > QHBO01 > QHBO01 > CF-167. The sequence goes on along the minus strand of JBBEBK010000040.1, from coordinate 1,941 downwards.
TCGCTTCGACGCCGAGGACATCCGCGTATCTCTCCAGGTAGGTCCAGTTCACCGCAGAAGCATTCGTGCGGAGCAGGTTCGCACAGTCGCGAAGCTGAAGCTCGGAGATGCCGCCCGACCACTCCAACTTGGCCAGGATCAGATCCTCCAGCGACAAGACCCACACCCTACCCAGTCGCGGGTGGTCCCAGGCCTCGCGGCGGGCCATGGCGCTGCGCGCCCAGGCATCGTCGCGGCCGATGATCAGGTCGGCCTTGCCCAACCCGCTCTGCGCCACGAGTGATGCCATGGCTCGGCCCTGCGCCACGATCGGCTCATTGACGACGTAGTCCGCCTCGAAGGCGTCGCGAATCCGACCGAACTCGCGGATCGGCATCGCCAGCACGATGTCGATGTCTGCCGTCTGGCGGGGCTCGCCATACCGCGGGAGGGCCTCGGAGCCGGTGATGCAGTAGTCCACGCCCAGCGCCTCCAGGCGACGAACCACGTCGGCGGCGACATCCACTTCCATGGCGGCGATGGTAGATGACCGGCGGGCCGAGCCCGCCGTCGCGGCGACC
>JBBEBK010000040.1:0-1281 GCA_040882375.1 Chloroflexota bacterium | reverse complement strand
TTGCGTGTCAGGTCAGCCCGCGCGGTCGACGGGCCAGGCGCCCATCACCTGGCGCAGGATGGCGAGCTCGCCGACGTGGTACGCGTTGTGGTCGGCGACGATGAGGACCTCACGCAGGAGCGTGTGGCCGGGGGTGTGGGGGATCGGCGCGGTGAGATCCCAGGCGGGATCCGCGACCAGGTCGCGGAGGGCCGCGCGATCGGCCAGGAAGCGGGCGACGCTGGCTCCGAACTCCGCTGGCGTCGCTGTCGCGGACGGATCGGGCCAGTAGCCGATCGGCCAGTCGGGCGAGACCCAGGCCGGATTGCGGACGTACTCGAGGATGTCCCACTGCGTGATGCGCAGGTGCTCGACCAGGTGCCACGCCGTGTAGCCGACGTTCGGAGGGCGCCGGTTGATGGCGTTGTCGGGGAAGTCAGCGACGGCCTCGTCGAAGCGCATGTGGGCGTCGTCGGCCTCGAGGAGCCGGATCAGCTGGGTGCGCAGCGCGTCGCCGTCGGTCATGGCCGCAGCCTACGCTTCTCCGCCGTCGGTCACGACGACCATCCGCCGTCATGGCACTTTGTGCACCCGTGCTGCACGAGTGCACGAGTGCACGAGTGCACGAACGACCCTGACAGCCGAAGCACTCCCTCCTCACCGGTGCGCGGCCACAGGTCAGGTGAGAAGGCCGTCCGCCGAACGGCGGATTCCTGGCGAAGGCGCTCTAGAAGTCGGTCTCGCCGGGGCCGAAGTCGATCATCCCGCCGCGGGCGTGGATCTCGTCGATCGAGCGCTTGACCTCCTCGCGGAAGGCGAGCTCCTCCTCGGTGTAGTTCACCGCCGCGCGGCCGACGTCGACGTCGATCGTGATTGCCTGCATTCGCTCCACCGTCAGAGTCATCTCAGCGATACACCTCCGAGGCGATCATACCCTGCGCCCAGGGGACGGCCGTCAAGGTCCTCCCCCCGGTCGGGCGGGTGCTACGTCGGCGTCGACCTCAACCCGCTGAGGCCCGTCGGCGTGGCCTGGGCGCGCCTCGTGGGCGACCTCGACTTCACCCTCCCCGCCTCCCTCGTCGCCGCCCGCGGCGCGATGGCCGAGGTCCTCGAGGGGTACGACGAGAGCCGAGGCTTCACCCTGGCCGTCTGCCTCGAGGTGATCGAGCACATGGGGCCCGACGACGAGCGCGCCCTCCTCCACCCCGACTGTGACAGCCGCATGTCGCAATGGTGGATGGAAGCTGCTAATCCCAACCGCGACAGCCGAGCTGTCATAGGCGCCGACGACTCTGAGGACAT
>JBBEBK010000039.1:0-5881 GCA_040882375.1 Chloroflexota bacterium | reverse complement strand
CTCAGCCGCGGCAAGTACACCCGACACGATGGCGTCCTCTCGGCTCGCCGCGCCTACACCGTCGCCGAGCTGGACACGCTGGCGGCGAAGGCCGGCCTCTCGGTCGTGTCGCGCAGCCCACGGTTCTGGCCACGGGTCACCACGGTCTACCGATGAGCACGGCGCGGCTTGAATGCGACGTGCTGGTGGTGGGCGCTGGTCCCGCTGGGTCGGCAGTAGCTGCAGCGCTCGCGTCGCAGGGGACGGACGTGCTCCTGGTCGAAGCGCGCGCGCATCCGCGGCCAAAGGCCTGTGCCGAGTACGCCAGCCCGCGCATCGTCGAGGAGCTGCGGCATCTTGGGTTGGCCGATGCGGCCTGGCAGGCGGCCGCCCTGCCGCTCGAGGGCATGCGCGTGATCCGCGGGAACGATGCCGTCGACATTCGCTACCGCGACGCCCACGGAGTCCGCACGGCCTGGGGCCTGGAGAGAACCCGTTTCGACGCCACCCTCGCCGCGCATGCAGTCGCCAGCGGAGCACGACTCGTGGAGCACACGGCCCTCGTCGATATCGGGTGGCAGGGCGGCGTGGGCGGGATCGGCGGCCGTGTGGTGAGGGCCACGCTCCGCACGCCAGAGGGGCGGCGCGGGGTCCGCTGCCGATGGCTCATCGGAGCCGATGGGGCGCGCTCGCGCGTCAGCCAGGAGATCGGCGTCGAGGGCGGGGTGACGGTGCCGCGACGGCTTGGGCTGGTGGCACATTACGAGGGCGTCCCGGAGCTTCGCGAGCACGGTGAGATGCATGTGGGGCCGGGCTGGTATGTCGGCCTCGCCCCATTGGCCGGCAATCGGCTCAATGTCGGCATGGCGCTCCCACTCAACGGCGATCGGCGGCCGGCGGAGGAGCGGTTTGCCGCGGCAATCGACGGCATTCCGGCAGTGGCCAAGCGTCTGAGCGGGCGCACGCGGCTCACGCCGATCATCGGTGCATCGCCGATCGGGCACCGCGTCCGGCGGGCGGCGGGGCCGGGCTGGATGCTGGTCGGGGACGCCGCCGGGTTCATCGACCCCTTCACGGGCGAAGGGATCTACCGAGCCCTGCGCTCGGCGCGAGCAGCCGCCGAGGCACTCCAGGAGCTGGACGATGGGGCATCTGCCCGCTATCTCGCGGCCCGCCGTCACGCATTCGCGGCCAAGGACGCCCTGACCTGGCTGGTGCAGGGGATGCTGGCGGCCCCGCCGCTGATGGGGTACGCGTTGCGCCGCCTTGCGGCGCGCCCCGAAGCCGCCGATCGGCTTGGCTCGGCGCTCGGCGACTGCCGCCCGGCCAGCGATGCCCTCTCGCCGCGCTTCCTGGCACAGGTGCTGTGGCCATGAAGAGCCGGCTGGCGATCCAGATCGACGCACCGCTGGAGCGGATCTTTCCGCTGGCGGCCGAGGTCGAGCGCTGGCCCGAGCGCCTGCCCCACTACCGCTACGTGCATCGCCTCCCCGCCCCCAACGGGGAGCGGCGCTTCGCGATGGGCGCCCGCCGCGGCCCGATCCCGGTCCGGTGGGAGGCGATCCAGCGACCGCTACCTGACGAACGCCGGATCGAGTTCACCCATACCGGCGGCGTGACGCGCGGCATGCAGGTCGCGTGGCACTTCGAGCCGAACCGGGCAGGCTATGAGGTCAGCATCGAGCACGAGCTGCACCTCGGCTGGCCGCTGGTCGGGCGCTTCGCCGCCGAGCGGGTCATCGGACCGCAATTCGTCGAGGCGATCGCCATGCGGACGCTGCGGCGGGTCAAGGTGTTGGCGGAGGCCGCGTCATGAGGCGCGTGGCAGTGACCGGCATCGGGGCCGTGACTCCCATCGGCTCGGGGGCGGACGAGCTGTGGGCCGGCGTGCTTGCCAATCGTTCGGCCGTGCAGCTGATTGACCGCTTTGACGCGTCGCCATTTCCGTCGCGCCTGGCGGCGCAGATCGACGACTTCCGTGCGGAGGACCACCTCGACGCCAAACGTGCGCGGCGGCTCGACCGCTTCAGCCAGCTCTCGGTCGCCGCCGCGCGGATGGCCATCGGCCAGTCCTGCCTGACCGATGCCAACCGCACCGATGGGCGGACCGGCGTGTGGATCGGTTCAGCGCTTGGGGGCGTCGCCTTCGGCGAGGAGCAGCACTCAGCGTACGTGCTGCGCGGCGTGCGCGCCGTCTCGCCGACCCTGGCCACCGCCGTCTTTGGCGGTGCCGGGGCGAGCAACGTGGCGATCGACCTGGGCATTCGTGGACCGGCGGTCGGGAATGCCAACTCGTGCGCCTCGGGCGCCATGGCCATCGGGCAGGCCTTCCATGCGGTCCGGTCCGGGATGGTCGACGTGGCGCTGGCCGGCGGAGCCGAGGCCCCGCTGGCGCCGCTCACCTTCGGCGCCTTCGCCATGATCCGCGTCCTGTCGCAGCGCAACGACGACCCCGCGACGGCCTCGCGCCCGTTCGATGTCGACCGCGACGGGTTCGTGATGAGCGAGGCCGCCGCCGTGCTCGTCCTGGAGGCGTGGGAGTCGGCCGAGCGGCGCAATGCCACCATCTTTGGCGAGATCGCCGGCTTCGGTGCCTCGACCGATGCCTACCACCTCACCGCCCCGTTGCCGTCGGGCGAGGCCGCCGCCGCGGCTATCACGACCGCGCTAGCCGACGCGGGTCTGGAGGCTGGGGAGATCGGCTACGTGAACGCGCACGCCTCGTCCACGCAGCTCAACGAAGTAGCCGAGGCGAAGGCGTTGCACCTCGCCCTGGGCGAGCACGCCGGCAGTGTCCCGGTGTCGGGAACGAAGGGGCTGTACGGCCATGCGCTGGGGGCCAGTGGCGCGATCGAGGCCGCGATCACCATCATGGCTCTGCGTCACGGGCTGCTGCCCGGGACCTGCAACCTCGTCAACGTCGACGAGCGCTGTGAGCTCAACGTGCTCCGCGAAGCCCTCCCGGCCCGCCCCGGGGCAGCGCTTTCGACCTCCTTCGGCTTCGGCGGCATGAACGCCGCGCTGGTGCTCCGGGCGGTGTAGTCCGTATCCTTCGACGAACCATGATCGATTTGCCGAGCTCAACGCACACCGTCGTCATCGGCGCCGGGCAAGCCGGGCTCATCATGAGCCACCACCTGCGCGAGGCCGGCCGCGAGCACCTCGTGCTGGAGCGTCGCGACGAGCTGGGAGGCGGCTGGCGCGACCGATGGGACGCCTTCCGGCTGGTGAGCCCCAACTTCGTCACGGACCTGCCTGGATTCCCGTACGACGGGGGCGATCCGGATGGCTTCATGACCCGCGACGAGGTTGCGGGGCGAGTTGCGGCGTATGCCGATGCGATCCATGCTCCGGTGGCGCTCGGCACGACCGTCACGCGGCTCGCCTTCGACCCGGCGTCGCCCGGCGGGTTCTTGGTAGAGACAAGCCGTGGCGCGATCCGGGCGCAGGAGGTCGTGGTGGCGACCGGCGCCTTCCACGCGCCGCGCATCCCGCCCACTGCCGCCTTCGATCCGGCCATCCACCACCTTCACGCGCATCACTACCGCAACGAGGGGCAGCTCCCACCGGGCGGCGTGCTGGTGGTGGGCTCGGGTCAGACGGGGGTCCAACTGGCGGAGGAGCTGCATGCTGCGGGACGCTCGGTGACCCTGTCGGTCGGCCACTGCGGACGGGTGCCCCGCCGCTATCGCGGCCGCGACATCTTCTGGTGGCTTCGCAGCCTCGCCATCGATGGTCCGGCGCTCGGTGCCGGGCTCCCGACGGTCGACCAGCTGCCGGATCCGCGGGCGAAGTTCGCGTGCAACCCGCACCTCTCCGGCCACGGCGGCGGTCACGACACGAACCTGCGACGCCTCGCGGCCGACGGGGTGCGGCTCGTTGGACGCTTCGAAGGGGCGGACGGGCACCGAGCCCGGTTCGCTCCCGACCTCGCCGCCAACCTCGCCTTCGCCGACGCCTTCTTCGACGAGCGCTTCAGGGGCCTGATCGAGACCTTTATCGAGCGGGCCGGGCTCGACCTCCCAGCGGACGACCGCGTCCCGTTCGCGGCCGAGGTGCCGGAGATGACGGAGCTTGACCTGCGCGCCGAGGGGATCTCGACCGTTCTCTGGACGACCGGCTATGCGCCCGATTACGGCTGGCTGGACCTCCCGGTGCTCGATGAGGTCGGCGCGCCGCGTCACGCGCGGGGGATCACCGAAGTCCCCGGGCTCACCTTCATCGGGATCCTGTGGCAGCACACCCAGGCCTCGGCCAACTTCGTCGGGGTTGCCGCCGATGCTGCCTTCCTCGCATCACGGTGGAGCGCCTGATCAGTTGTCCGAGCTGACCGACCTGCTCGACGCGGCCGAGGCGTTCGCGGCTCGCGGTGAGGAGATGGCGCTGGCCACCGTGGTGGCGACCAGAGGCTCCACGTACCGCCGAGCCGGGGCACGCCTCCTGATCCCCGACGACGGAGAACCGCTCGGCAACATCAGCGGCGGATGCCTGGAGGGCGACGTGGCCCGCGTTGGGCGCGAGGTCCTCGCCTCGGGCGAGCCGCGCACCGTCGAGTTCGACATGACCGCCGATGACGACGCCGTGTGGGGCTACGGGCTCGGCTGCAACGGCGCGATCGAGCTGTTCGTAGAGCCGACGGCCGGTGCGCTTGAGTCCGTCGGCGCGCTTCGGACCGGCCAGGGTGCTTGCCTGGTGATCCCGCTCACCGGCCCGGACGTTGGCTCACACCGCCTCGAGACCGATGGCGCCGCGGCCGCGGCGCTGCGTGAAGGCACTCCGCGCGTTGAGGAGGTCGCCGGCGAGCGGGTCTTCTACGAGCCGCTGCTGCCGCCCCCGCGCCTGCTGGTCTGCGGCGCCGGGCATGACGCGATCCCGCTGGTGCGCCAGGCGGCCGACCTGGGCTGGTTGGTCGTTGTGGTGGACGTGCGGCGAGCGCTGCTGACCGCCGAGCGCTTCCCCGGCGCCGCCGAGTTCGCCAGCCCGGATCCAGCCTCTGCAGCTGACGCGCTGGCCCCGGACGAGCGCACCGCCGCGATCGTCATGAACCACAACTACCTGCGCGACATCGCCTATCTGCGCTCGTTCCTCGATCGGCCGCTCGCCTACCTCGGCATGCTCGGGCCGCGCGGACGAACCGAGCAGATGCTCGGCCAGATCGGGCGCCCGGAGGCGATCGAGCAGCTGCACGCACCGGCGGGCCTGGACATCGGAGCGGAGGGACCGGAGGAGGTGGCGCACGCGATCATCGCCGAGATCCTGGCCGTAACCCGTGGGCGCCAGGGCGGACCGCTGCGCGACCGGAGCGGCCCCATCCACGGCGCCGACGTCGCTTGATTCCCAGGAGAGCGTGATCGCGCATGGGACGGAGGATTGGCGCCGGCTGATTCCCCCCTGAATGGCGCGGGGGGAAACAGGGTCGCCGCGCTGGATCACATTCATGCAGGAATCGTCAGGCGAGCGGTGGGTCAGCCACCGATGTAGCTCATCTCCACCTTGGGGAGGACCACCGTCTCGGCTGAGCGGATCTCGCTGTAGCGGTCGTCGCGGGCCTCCCAGATTCGGCGCAGGGCAGTCTCCAGCTCGACGTCGGGCGCGCCGCCGCGGACCAGTGCGCGCAGGTCGTGGCCGGCTGTCGCGAAGAGGCATGTGTAGAGCTGTCCGTCGGCCGAGAGCCGCGCGCGCGAGCAGTCGCCGCAGAACGGGCGGCTGACCGAGGCGATGACGCCGATCTCCCCCGATCCGTCCGCGTAGCGGAATCGCTCCGCCACCTCGCCGGGGTGCGTCGGCGGCATCGGCTCAAGGGCGAACTCTGCACCGATGGTGGCCAGGATCTCGTCGGCGGTCACCACCTCGTCCAGGCGCCAGCCGTTGGAGTGGCCGACGTCCATGTACTCGATGAAGC
>JBBEBK010000038.1:0-1091 GCA_040882375.1 Chloroflexota bacterium | reverse complement strand
CGCCTCCGCGCAGGGCACCGGCCAGCTGCCGGACAAGGAGGCGCAGATGTACGTCGTGGAGCGCGATGACCTGTACCTGATCCCCACCGCCGAGGTGCCGGTCACCAACATCTACCGCGACGAGATCCTGCCCGGCGACCACCTCCCGATCTACCACGCCGCCTATACGCCGTGCTTCCGACGCGAGGCGGGCGCTGCCGGAAAGGACACCCGCGGCCTCCTGCGGGTCCACCAGTTCGACAAGGTCGAGATGGTCAAGTTCGTGCGCCCCGAGACGAGCGACGACGAGCTGGAGACGCTGACCCGCGACGCCGAGGAGGTGCTCGAGGCGCTCGAGATCCCGTACCGAACCGTCGAGCGCTGCACCGGCGATGTCGGCTTTGCCGCCGCCAAGGGCTACGACCTGGAGGCCTGGTCTCCCGGGGTGGGGAAGTGGCTGGAGGTCAGCTCCTGCTCCAGCTACACCGACTTTCAGGCGCGTCGCATGAACCTGCGGTACCGCCCCGCGCCCGATGAGCGGCCCGAACTGCTGCACACCCTCAACGGTTCAGGCCTGGGCATGAGCCGCACCTACGCGGCGCTGCTCGAGACGCACCTCCAGGCGGACGGGTCCGTCCGGATTCCGGCGGCCCTCCAGCCTCACTTCGGCGCCGACGCCATCGGCTGACCGCGGGATCGTCAGGCAATCTCCAGGTCGAGGAAGCCGCCCAGCGTCCGGCGGCGAGCCTCGCGCGCCACCAGGAATGAGCCGACGGTGTATGCCACAGGATAAGCCACAAGCTTGGCTTAGTCCCAGCTGCCGCCGTCCCCTTGGGGCTAGTCTCTGAACAGTTGGCCCGCCGTGCCGTCACCGACCCGGTAGCGGCGAACCCCATGTGACCGAGGAGTGGAAAACGTGCCATTGATCGCCGACCGAGTGGAGCTCGCCCGTCGGGGCGCCAATGACGCCGTCATCTGCCGGCTTCCGTCCGGCTGGGCCGTCATCGGGGATGTGCAGTTCTTGCCGGGCTATTGCCTGCTGCTGGCGGACCCGGTCGTAGCCAGCCTGAACGACCTCGCCGACGCGCGCCGCGCCGAGTTCCTGCGCGACA
>JBBEBK010000037.1:0-6025 GCA_040882375.1 Chloroflexota bacterium | reverse complement strand
GCCCTAGACCGCCCGCGGGCCTGCGTCCGCACGATAGGCGATGACTTCGACGCGCTCCAGGGTGATCAGCCCATCGTCGACCATGGCGTCGAGCTCGGGCAGGACCGCGCGAAGGCGATCCTCCTGGTCGACCACCTCGATCAGGATCGGCAGGTCCTCGGACAGTCGGAGGATGCGCGTGGTATGCAGGCGTGCTTTGGCGCCATATCCTTCGATCCCTCGCAGGACCGTCGCGCCCGCCAGCCCGCGCTCGCGGAGGCGCTCCACGATGGCCTGGTACAGCGGTCGGCCGTGCCAACTGTCGCTCTCGCCGATGTAGATGCGCACCAGCAGCCCGTTTCCTTCGATCTTCACAGCGCCCTTCCGATGGCGAGCCCCGCGATGAGGGCTCCGACGCCGAGAAGCCCGGAGGCCGCCAGGTTGGTGGTCGCGAGCAACCATGCCCCGTCCTCGGCCATGCGCCACGACTCGAGGACGAGCGTCGAGAAAGTGGTGTATGACCCGACCAGCCCGATCATGAGTGGCCCGCGCAATTCGGGACTCAGGGCCGCGCGCTCGATCGTGAGCGCGAAGAGGATGCCGACGATGAGCGCGCCGCTCAGGTTGACGACCATGGTGCCGAGCGGGAACGAGCGGCCGACGCGATCAGCCACCCAGCCGTCAAGGGCGTACCGTGCGATCGCTCCCACGAAGCCGCCAATACCGATGTAAACGATGTGCATGCTGAGGTCCAACTAGCCCCGGACCGCTCCCAGCACGACGGTCGCGACCGCCAGCCCTGCGGCCATCAGGCCGACCAGGATCCCGATGCTGCGAAGGTCGCGTACGACGTAGTGGTAGTCGGCAGCGGCCCGGTCGCCGAGGCGGGATGGGCCCGACACGGCGAAGCGCGGGTCGGCTCTGCCGCCACGCGAGACGGCGGAGGGCCGGGAGGGCGTGGGACGCGGCGTGTCTGTGCGGCTCTCCGCCGCGCTGGCAACCGCGTCGCCGACATCGGTCGAAATCGGCCGTGCGGTGGGGGCCGGGCGCTGGAGGGCGCGCCGCTGTGCGCGCCGTTGCCGCTCTCGGCGGTTGGCCGCCTTGCCTCCGTGTCGGGCCATCGGTACCCCTGCGCTGGTATGGGTGCGGCCCGCACACGCCGGTGAGGCCGATTCGGGGCGGTATGATACCAGCCGTTCCGGCCCACGCCCGACGGGCATCCTGCCCGACCCGGTCTCGGCCGCCCGACCGGATGGTGCCCAACCGGTGTCCGATCTTAACCGATTCCTTGCCGACAACCTTGCCGTCGTGGTGGTGGTTCTCGCCGTCGGAGCGGCGATCACCGCGGCCATCGCCATCGCGCAGTGGATGCGACTCGGTCGAGCCGTGCGCGGCTATCGGTCCCTGCTGGGTGGCTCCGATGGCGGGTCACTGCAACAGGTGCTCGACGCCCACATCGGCATGGTGGGAACCGTGAGGGAGCGGCTGGACCAGTTGGTCCTGCTCCACGAGCACCTGGAGACGCGCTCCCGCGGCAGCCTGCAGCACGTCGGACTGGTGCGCTTCAACCCGTTCGACGACACCGGATCGGACCAGAGCTTCGCCATCGCGCTGCTCGATGGCCGGCGCGACGGGATCATCATCAGCAGCCTGCACGGACGCGGCCAGACGCGCGTCTTCGCCAAGCCGGTCAAGGGCGGCGAGTCCAGGCACTCCCTCTCCGACGAGGAGGCCCAGGCGATCCGCATCGCGTCGGAGGGCACCAGCCCCACGCCCAGCGTCGGCTGAGGCCAGTCCCGTGCCGAGCGACGAAGCGTCCGATCCGACCCAGGAGCAGCTGGCCGCCCGCCGCCTGCTCGATGCGCTGCGTCGCTACCACCGTCGCGAGCCGCTGCGTGCCGACGTCCGCGTGGACACCCTGATCGCCCAGGTACACGGCAGCGTGGACGCCCGTCCGGCGGGTCATCGTGGAGCGACCCGGTTGACGATCGACGATGCGGCCCTGAGGGCGGTGGTTGACGGGCTGGTGAAGAGCGGCGCGATGGAACGGCGCGGCCACCGCGTGCGGCTGCCGGAGCATCAACCCGGCCTGAGCCCGGAGATGCGAGAGCGCGTCGATCGGCTGCTGGGCGGCCTTCGCGAGGCCGGCGCCGCGCCACCGCCGATCGACGGCATCGCCGCGCGACTCGGCATCCCGCCGGGAGTGGTGGCACAGCTGCGCGCCGCCGGTGAGGTGGTCAGCGTGGCTCCCGGCATCGACTACCCCCGCGCCACCTGGCTGGAGATCAGCGAGCGCCTCGACCGGCTGGCCCGCGGTGGGCGGCTGAACGTCGCCCGGGTTCGTGACGATCTGCGCGCGAGCCGTCGCCACGCCGAAGCGATCCTTCGCCATCTGCGCGCCGGGCCGCGGCCGGGGTCCGGCTAGCCCGCGCCCGTCGCGCAGGCCCAAGCTCAGCTCGTTGAGCCGAGCCTGTCGAGCGCGAGGTCCACGGCCGGCAGCTCCTCGCCCGCGATGAGACGGGCCTGGCGGAACGAGGCCGCCGCCGCGGGCCGGTCGCCGCGCTGCTCGTATCGCTGCCCAAGGGTCAGCAACAGATCGACCAGCCGCCCGCGCATCAGGGCGCGCCGATCCTCGACCAAGGCCGAGTCACCGTAGAAGGGACAGTCATCGAGGTAGTCGCCGCGGTAGAGGGAGCGCGCCCGCTCGAGGTGGACCAGCGCGGCATCGGGGTCGGCGGCCGCACCAGCATCCGCTAAGCGGCCTTCGAAAGCGGTGACGTCATCCCACTCGATGACGGCCGGATCGAGCCGGTACCGGTCGTTGTGGAAGGTGATCGCCGCACCGCGGTCGCGCCCGACGCGCCCTGGCTCGAGTGTACCCCGCAGCCCGCCCAGGGTGCGATGGAACGCGAGGTCCGCACGGTCCAGGTCGACGTCGGGCCAGATCAGCTCGATGATCTCGTCCTTCGCGGCGCCGCGCTCGCCGCGGTCGAGCAGGAAGGCGAAGACCGCTTCGGCCTGTCGGGAGCCGGCCTTGGCGCCACCCCACTGGCGCAGTTGCTGGCCTCCGCGCTCGGCGCGCAGCGGTCCAAGGGCGAAGACGTGGAGCCCGGCGGTCGATGGCGACGAAGCGTCGTGCAGTGCCTGCTGAAGGGCCGTCGCCTGGGAGTCGAACGAGGCCCGCTCCCGGTGCAGCGTGTCGAGTGCCTCGGCCTGCTCATCGTGTCGCCCCGCCAGGCCGAGCGACGCCGCGAGGTAGCCCGCCGCCAGGCCGAGCATCTCGAGCTCACGATGGGTGAACGGCAGGTGCGAGCGCTTGGCGCCGAACAGCGCACGCCCCACCTCGGCCTCACCGACCCGCAGCGGGACGCGGTGGGCGAGCGACGACTCGCGGTCGATGGTGCCGTGGGCCGCTACCACTTCGCCGGTTGCGTCGGTCACTTCGGCGCCGCCGAGGCGGAAGGTCCGGGTCAGGCGGGCCAGCGCGGGCTCGATCGAGCGATCCGGCCGCTGGGCGGTGAGGATGTCCTCGCCGAGCGCTCGAAGGAGGCGGCTCGAGGCCGCCTCGCTGCTCGCGCCCCCGAGCATGGCGCGACCCCGGGCGGTGATCGGATCGAAGAGCGCGATGGTCACCACCAGCGCGAGGGCGGTCACGATCGGGAGGTCGACCGCCAGCAGCTCGTGCGTCAGCCGCTCGAGTCCGACCAGCGCGCCCACGTAGGCGGTGACTCCCAGGCCGATACCCAGCGAATAGCGGAATGCGCGCCCTGCAACGTCCGCCGCCAGGAAGAGGCCGTGCGCGAAGACCGCGTACGCGGCCAGGATCATCGCTCCGCTCACCAGGCTGACACCGATCCACGGGTCACTGTCGGCCGGCCCGGGGAGGAAGCGGATCACGCCACCGGCCGCGCCGACGCCCACGGTGGCCAGCGCTGCCAGCAGCTGCCGCCGGCGCGACCGATCTGAGCCGGCTCTCCACAGACCGGCGGCGATCCAGGTGATCGCGGCCGCGAAGATCGCGATGCGAACGCCGATCCACGCCCATCCGAAGAGCTCGCCGGGAATGCCCGGCAGCTCGAAGTGCGGCGGCGTGACCGCGAACTGCTGGTCGGGCCAGATGACGGCGCCGACCGCCATGGCCCCCGACGCAAGGTAGGTCGCCAGCAGGGCTCCGCGCGCCAGCGTCGATCGGCGGCCCTCGATCGCCAGCGCCAGGGAGATGTGAAGCGTCCCGGCGGGCAGCAGGAAGGCGGCCACGTCCTCGATCGCATTCGCCGGCCGGATGATCGATGGGTCGGTGGTGAGGCGCTGGACGACGATCGCCACCGACCAGCTCACGAGGTACAGGCAGAGGAGGCCGAAGACTCCGGCCGCCGGCTGTCGGCGCGCCCGGGTGACCACCACCAGGCCCAGCCAGGTCGCGAGGATCGCTGTGACACCGTGCGCCACGATCTCGAGCAGCGCGGCCGTATTCACTGTCCTTCTCCCGTGGACAACCTGGCAGCCGCGCCACCATACGCGGCTGGATCGGCGGGGACAAGCCCCGCGACAGTCAAGCTGTCGGGTAAGCGGCCGATAAGCGTTGCATGCATGGGTCCTCGGCTACCATCGGCGAGATGCCAGCGGTGGTCCCTTCGCCGAACCAGCTCCCCATCTTCGAGGAGTTCGCTGCGCCGCCCCCGCATCGCAGCCGGCCCCGCCTGCGCATCCAGCCGCCACTCCTCGCCGACCTGACCGCGCGCCAGCGCAAGGCCGTGACGCACGGCGACGGCCCGCTCCTGGTGGTGGCCGGCGCCGGCACCGGCAAGACGACCGTCATCACCCGGCGCATCGCCTGGCTGATCGCCGAGCGGCGCGCCAAACCGTCGGAGATCCTGGCGCTCACCTTCACTGATCGCGCTGCGGCGGAGATGACCGAACGCGTGGATCAGCTCGTGCCCTACGGCTTCACCGATACGGTGATCAGCACATTTCACGCCTGGGGCGATCGCCTGCTCCGGGAGCATGCGCTGGAGGCGGGGCTCTCAGACAGATCGACCGTCCTGTCACGGCCCGAGCAGGTGATCTTCCTTCGCGAACACCTCTTTGGTCTGCCGCTGGACCGCTACCGACCGCTGGGAGATCCGACACGCTTCCTGCATGCGCTGGTGACGCTGATCAGCCGTGCCCGCGACGAGGACGCCTCGCCAGCCGACTACCGCGCCTCGGCCGAGGCGCTCGCCGCACGCGCTGCAGAGGCCCCCGAGGATGCCGCGCTGGCCGAGGCGGCGGGGCAGCAGGCCGAGCTTGCGGCCATGTACGACGCGTACGAGCAACTCATGCGGCGCAGCGACCGGCTCGACTTCGGCGACCAGGTTGGGATGACGCTGCGCCTGCTGCGCGAGCACCCCGCGGTGCTCGAAGTCGAGCGAGGGCGGTATCGGTACATCCTGGTCGATGAATTCCAGGACACCAACCACGCGCAGTTCGAGCTGGTCCGACTGCTCGCCGGTTCGCCCACGGCCAACGTCACGGTGGTCGGTGACGACGACCAGAGCATCTACCGCTTCCGAGGCGCTGCGCTCTCGAACATCCTCGGGTTCCGGGCGGCCTATCCGACCGCTGCCAGCGTGGTCCTGACCGACAACTTCCGCAGCCGCCAGCCGATCCTCGACGCCGCGTACCGCCTCATTCGCCACAACGACCCTGAGCGGCTCGAGTTCCGGGAGGGGCTCGACAAGCGCCTCGTGGCGCGAAGCCGATTTACCCCACGCCTGTCCGACCGGCCGATCGAGCTGCTCGCCTACGACACCGGCTCGGATGAGGCGGACGCCCTGGCCGAGCGGATCGTGGAGTCGGTGCGCTCCGGGCGGAGAGCGGGCGACCATGCGGTGCTGGTTCGGACCAACCACGACGCGGACGGCATCGTGCGCGCGCTGAACATGGCGCAGCTGCCGTGGCGCTTCGCCGGGACGGCGGGGCTCTATCGAACCGCTGAAGTCCGGCCGCTGATCAGCTTCCTGCGCGCGGTGAACGACCCGGACGACTCGATCAGCTGCTACGACCT
>JBBEBK010000036.1:0-1101 GCA_040882375.1 Chloroflexota bacterium | reverse complement strand
TGTCCGTGTCCTTGGCCTCGGCACCACGCGCCAGAGCGACCATGCCGTCGCGCTGGCGCTGGGCGATCTCGACCGCCGCCGATCTCCAGCCGAGCATCGCGCCCCGGGCGTGGTCGAAGAGGTAGCCCGTCAGGCCGCCGACAAGGGCGAAGGTAACGGCGCGGATCGACCAGGCGTCCGGTTGTTCGAGGCCACCGCCGAGGCTGGCCACGGTCGGGAGCGGTCCCAGCAGGACGGCGACGTACGCGGCGGCCACCAGGCCGCCTCGCCAGCCGAAGAGAAACGCCGCGAGGACGATGGGCAGGTAGCCCAGGTGGTTGAGCGGGTTCGGCGAACCGCCGGTCAGTCGCACCAGCACGAGCGCGAGAAGGCCGCTGACGCCGATCGCCGCGACGCTGGCCAGCCGGATCCAGGGCAGGCTCGGCGTCTCCCCTGCCAGATCGATGCGCTGAACACGCGGCTGTGCCTGACTCGTCATTCGGTCCCTTGCGGATACCTCGTAGACGTTCAGGCTATCGACAGCTCGTCCGCGGGCGAAGTGGGCCAATGGTCCCGACGGGGAGTGGACTCGTGACCTATGCGCTTCCGGACCTCGGGCCGCAGCCCGGGGCCCGCTCAGGCGATGGCGCCAGTGGCCATGGACGGCCTCATCGCGGCACGTGGGCCAACGTGGGCGCGCACGGGCGAACCTGACCGGATCCCCGATCAGCACCCGGGATAATTCGCGAAACTCGGCCGCGTGCACACAGTCGCGGGGCGCGGTCCGGGCACGTCCGTGTCGCCATGTGGGCTACCCCACCCCGGTCGGCGTCCACCACGATGCCCAGTGAGGCCAACACGGGCCACGGAGACGGGCGCTGATGCACCCTTGCTCGAGTTGCACGAGCGGCACAGCACGGCGCAGTTGCCGATGTCGAACGGCGCACCGCCGACGGCGAGCGGCACGACGTGGTCGACGGTCAGGTCGCTCGCGGCGTGGGCCGGGCGCTGGAAGCCAGGGCACCAGTCGCCGTGCTCACCACGCCAGGCACGGAGTACGCGGGCGCTGAGTCGCTGCCAGGCCCGCGTGCTGTAGAGGGCGTTGTGCCGGCTGCGGTTGGA
>JBBEBK010000035.1:0-6105 GCA_040882375.1 Chloroflexota bacterium | reverse complement strand
TGCTGGCGAAGGCGTGCACCGCGTTCGTCTTGCGCACCGAATGCGAGCCGATGAAGGCGATCTTGGCGGGGTGGGTCCAGGGCATCGGCCGCAAGCCTAGCGCAGCGTTATTCGTCGGGCAGCCAGACGTCGCCGTAGCTGCCGGAGATCTCCTTCTCGGCCTCGGCGCGCAGGAGCGTGTTGGTCCAGGACCGCCAGCGGGCCGGCGTGATCTCGATCGCCACGTCGTCGAAGCGACCGTAGGCGCGGTCGATGCCGTCGAGCGCCTCCGGCTTGACGTACTTGGCTCGAATGCGGTGGTTGATCGCCTCGGCCTCGGGGCCGGTGATGATGCGGGCAGAGCCCTCGGCGGCGACCATCAGGCCCCTTCCGGTCGAGGCCCGGCCCTCGGTGAGGAGCGTCGCGCGGCCGCGATCACCCACGTTGCGCGCCTTGCGGGTCACCGACGAGGTCTCGATCCAGAGCCGGCCACCCTCGTGCAGGAAGATCACGTAGGCCAGGTGGACGGAGCCGTCCTCGTTGATCGTGCCGAGCGTCGCGATCCCGCGCTGCTCCAGCACCTCGGCGATCTCATCGGGGGTTGGGTGGGTCCGATAGACCTCTTTCGCGTCGGGCCCCTGTGCGCTCATCGGTCCTCTGGCGGTGCGGGTTGGCAGGTGTAGAGTATCGGCTCTTCGAGGGCTGACCATCCTTCAGTGAGGTATCCGATGGCTCGCATCGTTCGGGCAGCGTTGTTGCAGGCCGACTGGACCGGCGACAAGGAGTCGATGATCGAGAAGCACGAGAAGTACGCCCGCGAGGCGGCCAAGCAGGGCGCAAAGGTGATGTGCTTCCAGGAGCTCTTCTACGGTCCCTACTTCTGCCAGGTGCAGGATCCGCAGTACTTCTCCTACACCGAGAAGATTCCGGGAGGGCCCACGACGGAGCGCATGCAGGCGCTCGCTCGCGAGACCGGGATGGTCCTGATCGTACCGATGTACGAGGAGGACTCCGAGACGACCGGCATCTACTACAACACCGCCGCGGTGATCGACGCCGATGGCTCGTACCTCGGCAAGTACCGCAAGACCCACATCCCGCACGTCAAGGGTTTCTGGGAGAAGTTCTACTTCCGCCCCGGGAACATGGGGTATCCGGTCTTCGACACCGCGGTCGGCAAGGTGGGCGTCTACATCTGCTACGATCGCCACTTCCCGGAGGGGGCGCGGGCGCTCGGCCTCAATGGGGCCGAGCTGGTCTTCATTCCCTCGGCCACGTCCCGTGGGTTGAGCGAGTACCTGTGGCGCGTCGAGCAGGTCAGCCATGCGCTCGCCAACGGCTACTACGTCGGGACGATCAACCGGGTCGGGATCGAGCCGCTCGGCGAGGACGACTTCTACGGTCAGTCCTACTTCGTGGATCCCCGTGGCCAGTTCGTCGGCGACGTAGGGGACGCCTACAAGGAGGAGCTGCTGGTCCGCGACCTCGATATGGACAAGATCACCGAGGTGCGGCAGCTCTGGCAGTTCTACCGCGATCGGCGCCCGGATGCCTACGCGGACCTGGTGCGACCGTAGGGTGCGCAGGGACGCGGGCTCGTTACTACGTGACGTAGTTCAACAGCACGCATGCCCGCCGAAAGCGGCCGAATAGCGCCTGAAATACGTCATGGCACTACGTCACGTAGTACGGCGACACGCGACTGGCCCTCCACGTGCTGATGTACTACGCCACGTAGTAACGCGACAGGCGCCAAGCGTCAGGCGACAAGCTTTAAGCGCTCCATGTGCTGATGTACTACCCCACGTAGTAAGCGGTCGCGGACAGGGGATGTAAATGGACTTCGGATTCACCCTCAAGCCAGAGAACGACCTCGGGCGCACCGTTGACCTGACACGCCGTGCAGAGGGGAACGGCTTCACCTACGGCTGGATCTTCGACAGCCACGTCCTGTGGCGCGAGCCGTACGTGCCGCTGACGCTGATGGCCCAGGCCACCACCGGAATGCGCCTCGGCACCTGCGTCACGAATCCCGCCACCCGCGAGCCGAGCGTCACCGCCTCGACCCTGGCCGTGCTCGACGAGCTGAGCAAAGGCCGGATGGACCTGGGGATCGGTCGCGGAGACAGCGCGCGCAGGGTGCTGGGCAAGCCGCCAACCACCATGAAGACCCTCGAGGAGGCGATCGGCGTCATTCGCGACCTTGTCGAAGGCCGCACCGTGAACTTCGAGGGCACCGACCTGGTCCTCCCGTGGACCGGCAAATGGAAGCTCCCCGTCTGGGTCGCCGGCTATGGACCGATGGCGCTGGCCATGACCGGCCGCATCGCGGATGGACTGATCCTGCAGCTGGCCGATCCCGACCTGATTCGCCTCTTCGTCTCGCAGCTCCGCGAGGCGGAGGCATCGGCCGGCCGCGCCCCCGGCAGCGTGCGCGTACAGGCGGCGGCGCCCGCGCACGTCGGTCCGCGCGAGATCGGTCGCGAGCGAACCCGCTGGTTCCCCGCCCTGGTGAGCAACCACGTCGTCGACCTGGTCAACAAGTACCCGCGCGAGCAGCTGCCCGAGGCGCTGACCGGCTACGTCACTGACCGCACCGGGTACGACTACCTCCACCACGCCGAGGTCGGGTCGAGCAACGCAGCGTTCGTCGGCGACGAGGTGATCGATCGGTTCTGCGTCCTCGGCGAGCCGGCCGAGCACATCGCCAAGCTTCACGAGCTGGCGGCCGCGGGCGTGGACCAGTTCAACTTCTACCTGATGAACGGCGACGAGGAAGACCAGCTGGACCGATACGGCCGCGACATCATCCCCGCCATGAACCGATAGGCGCGCATGTCGCTGAGGTTCGCCATCGGTGTGCGGGCGGTGATCGTGGCCGTGCTCGGTATCCTGTACTTCACCAGCGGCGACCCGTTCTTCCTGGCTCTGGCCGCTATCGCGGTGCTCGGTGGGGCGTGGACGGTCTACAGAGCGATGCGGAGTTGACCCCAGATGACCCAGACAGGACCAGCATGACGACCACGCACGCCCGGCGGATCGACCGGATTGGGGAATCCATCGCGCCGTTCATGGCCTTCTTCACCGGGCCGTTCGCCAAGCTCAACGCCAATCCGGAGGTCGCCAACTTCGCCGTCGGCAACCCGCAGGAGTACCCGATGCCCGAGTACGTCAGCGCGCTTGCCACTCACTTGGAGCCGCGCCGGCGTGACTGGTTCGCGTACAAGGACAGCGAGCCGAAGTCGCGCATCGCTGTCGCCCGTGGACTCAGCCAGCGGACCGGCATGAAGTGGGACCCCGCCGACGTGGCCATGACCAACGGCGGCTTTGCGGCACTGGCGGTGGCCATGCGGGCGCTGGTCGAGCCCGGCGACGAGGTGATATTCCTCTCCCCACCGTGGTTCTTCTACGAGTTCATGATCCTCGCCGCCGATGGGGTCCCGGTCCGCCTGCACCTGGCACCGCCCGCCTTCGAACCCGACATGGCCGAGATCGCCGCGGCCATCACCCCGAGCACCCGGGCGATCATCTTCAACTCGCCGCACAATCCGTCGGGCCGTGTCTACCCGCTCGAGACCCTTCAGGCCCTGGCGCAGACCCTGACCGATGCCTCCGAGCGCATCGGTCATCCGATCTACCTGATCTCCGATGAGCCGTACAACCGGATCCTGTTCGACGGCATCGTCTTCCACACGCCGGCCGAGGTGTACCCGCACACGGTGATCACCTATTCCTACGGGAAGCAGCTGCTCGCCCCAGGTCAGCGCATCGGCTACCTGACCGTGCCGCCGACCATGCCGGACCGCGAGGCGTTCCGCGAGACGATCTTCGTGGCCCAGCTGGCCACCGGCTATGCGTTCCCGAACGCGCTGCTGCAGCACGCCATCGAGGACCTCGAGAAGCTGTCGATCGACATCGGTGCCATGCAGGCCCGCCGCGACCGGATGGTCAGCGCGCTGCGTGAGATCGGCTACGAGACGACCGTCCCGGAGGGGACCTTCTACATCATGGCCCGCGCCCCCATCGCCGATGACGTGGCCTTCTGCGAGCTGCTCGGCAGGCACCGCGTCCTGGTCCTGCCGGGTGCCGTGGTCGAGGTGCCCGGCTGGTTCCGGATCAGCCTGACCGCCACCGACGAGATGGTCGAGCGGGGGCTCCCCGGTTTCGCGGCCGCCTACGCCGAGGCGCTGGCCGGCTAGCCGGAGAAGACCAGCGACAGCACCATCAGCCCCTGGCCGAGGTGGTAGGGGATCCGGGTCAGCAGCCTGCCCTGGCGGATCGGTGTCACGAAGCGATTCCAGCCCAGGACGCTGTCGGATGCGTAGAGGAGCACGGCGCCGACCCGGGCGAGGATGAGGTCGGTTTGCCCCGCGACCACCACCATGGCCGAGATGGTCGCGAGGTAGGCCACCACCGCGAGGCCGAGCGCCACTCCACGCTTCCGGGCCGCGCCGAGCACGATGGGAATGCCCATGAACAGACCGGCCAGCGCAACGAAGACGAGGCCCGCCACGAGCGATTCTCCGGAGCCCTGCACCTGCAGCAGCCCTCCGATGTACGCCAGGTGCGCGAGCAGGAATGCCCCCAAACCGATCGCGAACCAGCGTGGGGATGCGAGCAGCGCGACGTCGCCTGCGGCTGAGAGGGCGAGCGCGGCCACGAAGAAGGTGCGCTGCTGCGAGTTGATGGGCGTGACCGCCAGGGCCGCCGCCAGCAGGAGCAGGATCACCGCCGGCTTGGTCACGAGCCCAACGCTCCGTCGGTCGCCTACCAGCGCGACCCAGTCCACCACCGCGACCAGTCCGGCCGCCGCCAGCAACCCCGCAGTGGTGGATGTCATGGCCCGAATCCTAGTCGCGCCTGCCAGATGTGCGCCGGTCGCCGTCAGGCTAGTTCGGGCAGGGGCGCCACCGAATCAAGGAACGCGATGAAGGCCGCCCCCGAGCCGCCCGAGGCCAGCTCGAGATAGCGCCGGGAGGCGGCAACCGCTGCCAGGGCCTCATCGGTCAGGGTCCCGTCCCGCCACGCGCTGTCCCGGGGATCGGTCGGGAATCCGTGCTCGTCGGCCGGCGCGCCCCACGGGCCGGAACGCAGTGGACCCCAGTGCTTCATACGCAGGATCCGCGCGCCGTCTCGATCGGTGTGGGCGGGCGAGTAGGAGTCCTGCAGGCAGTGGAGCAGCTGGCCGAAGGTTGCCCAGCGTCGCGGCCCGTCAGGCATGGCCAAGGCGCGCGCGTGACAGCCGGCCATGAAGGCGCGCATCTCTTCAATCCCGCGTCGGGTCCGCGTCGCTGACCAGGCGCGCAGTGCGTGCCGCCGCTGCGCGAACGGCAGCGCGGAAGCCAGGAACCCGCCCAGCCCAACGTCCGGGGCCCGCACCCCGCGGATGAGCGCCCGCTGCTGGTCATCGGTCAGGTCCAGGCCGTCCCAGGCGGCGCGGGTGATGGCCTCGTGCCCTTCCTCGCTGTTCAGCAGCGGGACACGGACCGTCCAGCCCACCGCGATGAGCGCGAGCGCGGGCAGATGCTGGGCGAGCCAGCCGGGGAGGTCGATCATGCCCCAGCATCCTAGCGACGGCTGCCAGATGTGCACCGGTGGACCGTTAGGCGAGTCGAAGTGGGTTCGCGATCACGGCGCAGGGCGGATCCGTGCTGCGCCCGTGCTCAGCCCGGTGACACCCACGCCCGCTGCGCGCCTCGTTCCGCTCGTCTTCCCGCCTAACGGTCCCCCGGTGCAACTCTGAGCGGATTCCGCTGCCGCGCGCCGCTGCCGCGCGCCGCTGCCGCGCCCCGCAGCGACCCATTCCCGCCCCCGCATCGCGGAGTTACCATGGCGACGCTCTCGCGCCACGCACCGACTCGCTCCCCACAAGCCACCGGAGGAACCGATGCGCACCCTCATCAAGAACGGCACCATCGTCAACGCCGACGCCACCACCCGCGCCGACGTGCTGGTGGACGGCGAGAAGATCGCCCTGATCGGCACCGACCTGGCGGCCGAGGTGGGTGCGACCGCCGACCGCACCATCGACGCCACCGGCAAGTGGGTGATCCCCGGCGCCATCGACGTGCACACCCACATGGAGCTGCCCTTCGGCGGCACGTTCGCCAAGGACACCTTCGAGAC
>JBBEBK010000034.1:0-6118 GCA_040882375.1 Chloroflexota bacterium | reverse complement strand
ACAGCGACAGCGTGGTCCGCGCCATCATCGCCGAGACGCCCACCGAATCGGTCGAATAGGCACCCAGCGATGACCGCGCCGGTCGCGAGGGCCGCTGAGGCCGGCGCCGGCAGCGCCGACGTCCTGTTCGACGAGGGGTTCCTTCGCCGCCTCGAGCAGCTCGAGCTCGCCTCGCGGCGGATGACCGCGGGGCGGATGAAGGGGGAGCGGCGCTCGATCCGCCGTGGCCAGAGCGTCGAGTTCGCCGACTACCGCAATTACGCCGCCGGCGATGACCTCCGCCAGCTCGACTGGAACGTATACGCACGCCTGGAGCGGCTCTTCATCAAGCTCTTCGTCGAGGAGGAGGACGTCACCGTCCACGTCCTCGTCGACGCCAGCCGCAGCATGGACTTCGGCGAGCCGAACAAGCTGACCTTCGCGCGACGGGCCGCCGGCGCGCTCGCCTACCTTGGGCTCGCCCACCTCGACCGGGTCAGCGTCGCATTCCTGGGAGAGGGGAGGGCCGTTTCGCTCCGGCCGCTGCGCGGCAAGGCGCGTGTCTTCGAGGTCTTCCGGTTCCTCTCCGAGCCACGCCCGGAGCGGCTCACCGGGCTCGCCGCCGCGGCCCGCGACTACGCGGGACGGCTGCGCGGACGCGGTCCGCTGATCCTGATCAGCGACCTGCTGGACCCCGGCTATCTCGATGCCTTGCGCGACCTGGCCGGCACGCGCTGCCAGCTCTCGGTGCTGCATGTCCTGGCGCCCGAGGAGTTCGATCCCGACGTTCCGCCCGACGCGCGTCTGGTCGACAACGAGACCGGCCATGGCGTCGAGGTGACCGGTGACGACGATCTCGTCGATCGGTACCGCACCCGGCTAGGCGAGTGGCAGGAGGAGCTCGCTGCGTTCTGTGCGGCTCGCGGGGGCGCGTACGTGAGCGTCCCCTCAGACCTTGACCTGGCCGACCTTCTCTTCGACGTCCTGAGGCGAAGACGGGTGATCGAGTGAAGCCGCAAGGCGCGAGCGAGCCAGCAGGCATTCACGAGAGAATGTCATCCAGCATGGGGTGCTGCACAGCACCTCATTTGGCGGGCACTAACTCATGTGTGAATCGCAGCGCGCACCGGTGGCGCGCCATGCGCGATCACATCCCCAGGAGAATCGGGATTGGCTCGCGGCCCGCCGCACCGCTCCCCGCGCGAGAGGCGGGCGGCCGCGACCGCGCGAGCGTCGCTTCATCGGCGAGCGTGCTCGTGCCCCACCCCCACATCACCCGTGGGGAGGTCATCGAGTGATCGCGCCCCTGGCCCTGATCGGGCTCATCAGCCTGCCGATCATCGTCGCGTACTACATGCTGCGGCTGCGCCGCCGCGACGTGACGGTGGGCAGCACCTTCCTGTGGCAGCAGCTGGTGCGCGACATCGAGGCCAACGCCCCGTGGCAGCGTCTGCGCTTCAGCTGGCTGCTGCTTCTCCAGCTCCTCATCGCGCTGGTGGTGGTGGTTGCCGCGGCCCGCCCGTTCGTGACCGTCACCTCCGACCTGGCGGGCAACGTGGTGCTGATCGTCGATACCTCGGCCTCGATGAGCGCCGTCGAGGAGGACGGCACCCGCATCGACCTGGCTCGGGCGGCGGCGCGCCGCGTGATCGGCGAGCTGCCGGAGGGTGGCCATGTCACCGTCGTCGCCGCCGACGACACGGCGCGCGTGCTGGTCAGCGAGACCGATGATCGGGCGGCCGCGCTGGCCGCCATCGACCGGATCGAGCCGACCGAGGTGCCCGGCGACCTGACCGATGCATTCGCCCTGGCATCGGCCCTTGCCGCGCGAGACAGCGACTCGACCGTAGTGGTGGTGACTGATGCGAACTCTGATCGCCTGCCGCGCCTCGGGATCGCGGCGCCGGTGCGCGTCGAGCGGGTCGGCACCACCGAGGCCAACCAGGCGATCGCCGCCCTCTCACTGCTTCGGCGTTCCGGTGGTGCCCAGCTCGACCTGTTCGTGGCGGTCAGCAACCCGTCCGCCGTGGACGTGACGAGGCGGCTGGAGATCTACGCCGACGACGTGCTGGTCGACGCGCGCGACATGGCGATCCCCGCCGAGCAGCGGTCGGAGGCCGTGATCAGCAGCGTGCCGCAGGCCGCGCACGTGGTCGAGGCGCGGCTGGCAGGCGAGGACGCATTGGCCGTCGACGATCGCGCCTTCGCGCTCGTTCCGCAGGCCGGCGCGGTGAAGGCCCTGCTCGTCAGCGCGGGCAACACCTACCTGGAGAACGCCCTGGCCCTGCTCCCCCGCCTGGAGCTGTATGCCGTCGGCCCGGCCGGCTACGCGGACGCGGTGGACACCGCGGTCGAGGCAGGTGCCCCGTACGGCATCTTCATCTTCGATCGCTTCGTCCCCGACTTGCCGCCGGAGGTGCCCGCTCTATACATCGGCCCCGGCCAGAGCGGGGCCTTCGGCACGGTCGGCGCCGTGGTCAGCGGTCCGGTCCTGGAGCGCACCGACCCGGCCGACCCGCTGCTGCGCTTCGTGGACCTGGCCACGCTGCACATCGGCCGCGCGCGAACCGTGACCCTGGCCGATGGCATGCGCCCGGTGGTGGAGAGCACCGCCGGCCATCCGCTGGTGGCGGCTGGGCGCGTGGAGGGCCGAGGCGTGGCCCTGCTCGCATTCGCGCTGGGCGACAGCGACTTGCCGCTCCAGGTCGCCTTCCCGCTGCTCATGAGCAACCTGGTGGATGCGCTGCTGCCAGCCACGGACGGCATCCTGCCGCCATCCGTCGAGCTGGGCCAGCCAATCGCGGTGGAGGTCGACCCGGCCATCCTGCGCGTGGCGGTTGTCTCCGCGGCGACCGGCGAGCGGATCGAGCTCGACGTCATCGGCGGGCGGGTGACGGTGCCCGGCCCGCGGTCGGTCGGCCTGGTCGACCTGCAGGTCGTCGATGACGGGACCGGGGAGGGTGGCGCATCGCTCGGGGAGACGGCGGCGAACCTGTTCGACCCCGGGGAGTCTCGCGTGACCCCGGGCGACCCGCTGCGCATCTCCGACCTGGGGCGGGTCGATCCGCCCGACGAGGGTGAGCCACTCAGCGCGCGCTCCGAGTGGTGGTGGCCGCTGGCGCTGGGAGCGCTCGTGCTGCTGCTCGCCGAGTGGCTGATCTTCCACCGACCGACCAGGCGTGCGCTCGCGCGGCTGCTGCGCCGCAGCGGTCGACCCGGGGCGCCGGCCCGCAAGCGGGCTCGTGCCGGCACGGGCACACCGCCATGATCCCGGTCGCCTTCACCGATCCGATCTGGCTGTGGCTCGGACTGCCCGCCGCGCTGGTCGTGGTCGTGGGGTGGTGGGCCGCGTCCCGCACGCTGCCGCGCGCCCGTCGGGTGGCATCCCTCGTCATCCGGCTCGTCCTGGTGGGGTGCATCGTCGCCTCGCTGGCCGGGGCGCGGCTGGCGCTCCCGTCGGATCGGCTCTCAGTCGTCTTCCTGGTGGATGCATCGGCCTCGATGGTGGACGCCACACGTGAGGAGCTACTCGAGTTCGCGCAGCAGGCGGTCCGCGAGATCCCGGAGGGCGATACCGCGGGAGTGGTCGTCTTCGGCGCGAATGCCCTGGTCGATCGACTCCCTTCCGGGCTCGATGAGCTCCAGGAGCCCGCCTCGCTGCCAGTCGTCGGCGCCACCGACATCGCCGCCGCCGTGCGCCTGGCCACCGCCATCTTCCCGGCCGGGACGCAGCAGCGGATCGTCCTCCTGTCCGACGGCAATGACACCGGCGGGCAGGCGGGGCAGGCGATCCTCTCGGCCGCCGAGCGCGGCGTGCGCCTCGACGTCGTGCTGGCCGGCGGCGCCGGCTACCCCGAGGCCCTCGTCGACGGCGTGGACGCCCCATCGGGTGCGCGTGTCGGCGAGACGGTGGAGCTGACGGTGCGCGTCCGCTCGACGGTCGCCACCGACGCCACCCTGCGACTCCTGGCCGACGGGGCGACCGTGGCCACGCGCCAGCTGAGCCTGGAGCCGGGCACGGTGAGCGTCGCCTTCAGCATCAGGGCCGATGACCCGGGCTTCCACGTCTTCCGCGCGGTGCTGGAGCCCGAGGAGGATCACTTCACCGAGAACAACGCGGCCGACGCCTACCTGCTCGTCACCGGCGAGCCGCAGATCCTGCTCGCCACCGACGATGCCGTTCGGGCGGCCGATCTGGTCGAGGCCCTGGTGGCGGCGCGGCAGAACGTCACGGTCGTGCCGTCGGGCGGCGTCCCGTCCTCGCTCGCCACCCTGGCGGGATACGACGCCGTCATCCTGGACAACGTCTCCGCCGCCTCGCTCGGCACGGTCGCCATGGCCAGCCTGCAGGTCTACGTCCGCGATCTCGGCAAGGGCCTGGTGATGCTCGGGGGTCGCAACAGCTACGGCGCGGGCGGCTACCTCAACTCGACGCTCGAGGAGGTGATGCCCGTCTACATGACGGTCCGCGACCGCGAGCGCTCCCCGGACGTCGCCCTCGTGGCGGTGGTCGACAAGAGCGGCAGCATGGCCGACTGCCACTGCACCAGCGATACCGGTGGCGGTGGGAGCGGCACGCGCGGGTTCGAGAAGGTCGACATCGCCAAGGAGGCGATCCTGCGGGCGGCGGACGCGCTCTCTCCCACCGATCAACTCGGCGTGGTGGCCTTCGACGAGAACGCGCACTGGGCCGTTCGCACCGGACCGATCGACGTCATCGGCCTCCAGAACTCGCTGGGCTTCGCCGCCGACGGGCAGACCAACATCTACGCCGGGCTGAAAGCCGCGTACGACGACCTGATCCGCAACCCGGCCAAGCTGCGCCACATCATCCTGATCACCGATGGCTGGAGCCAGTCGGGGGCCTACGACGCCCTGCTGGCCGACATGAAGGCCGCGGGCATCACGCTCTCGACGATCGGCACCGGCGGCGGCTCGGCGGACATCCTGCGCCGCCTGGCCGAGCAGTCGGGTGGGCGCTACTACAACGCGCCAGACGCCACCACCATCCCCGACATCTTCCTCAAGGAGACGATCCGCACCGCCGGCGAGCAGATCGTCGAGGAGCAGTTCCAGCCGGTTCCCTCGACCCCGTCGGAGATCCTGCGCGGCCTGGATGCCACCCGGCTGCCGTCGCTGCTCGGCTACAACGCCACGACAGCCAAGGGAACCGCAACGGTCGCCCTGCTGACCGCCCGCGACGACCCGCTGCTGGCCCAGTGGCAGTACGGGCTCGGCCGCGCCGTGGCATGGACCAGCGACGCGCGGCAGCAGTGGGCCACGCCCTGGATCGGCACCGAGTCGTTCGGCACGCTGACCGCCCAGCTGGTGGCCTGGACCCTGCCGCCGCAGGACGAGCAGGGGATCGACGTCCGCTTCTCGCCGGGCCGCGACGGTGCGCTGAACGTGGAGGTCACCTCCCTCGACGACGACGGCACGCCGCGCAACTTCTTCCGCACCGTGCTGCGCCTGGTCGGCCCTGACCTCGAGCCGCTGCAGGCGGTGCTGACCCAGGTCGGCCCGGGACGCTACGCCGGCAGCCTGCGGGCCGACGACCCCGGGGCGTACCTCGTGCGCGTGGCGCAGACGCGCGAGGGAGCCGACTCCGCCAACCGAACGCTGGGAGTCGTGTCGCCGGCCGCCGAGGAGTTTCGTCGCCTCGGCGTCGACACCGATGCGCTGGCCGGCTACGCCACCGCCGGACAGGGCCGCCAGATCACCCTCGACTCGGACGATCCCGAGCTGGTGCAGCAAGTCTGGAGCCATGACATCCAGGCCGCCGCCTTCCCGACCCCGATCTGGCCGTGGCTCCTGCTCCTGGCGATGATCCTGGTGCCGATTGACGTCGGCGTGCGCCGGGTCGCCGTGACGCGTGGCGACTTTGTCCGCGCCCGGACCTGGGTCGCTCGCCGCGTGGGCCTGGCCACGCCGGCGCCTGAGGTGGTGCCGGGGCTGGCCGAGCTGCGCGCGGCCCGGGGGAGAAGCCAGCGGCGCGCTGACCGATCCGTGCGCCGCAAGGCGGAACCTCCGCCGGCGCAGGCACCCGGCGAGGCTGCCGCATCTGCCGCGACGCCGGCCACACCGGCGGAGCCGGGCGAGCCGGATGCCGGTCCGGCCGCCGAGACGCTCGCCGAGCGGC
>JBBEBK010000033.1:0-6249 GCA_040882375.1 Chloroflexota bacterium | reverse complement strand
GACCAGGATGGTCGGCTTGCCGGCCCGGCGAAGGCGATCGGCCACCTCGTGGTCGAGCGGGGCGATGCCGACCGCGGCGTCCACCACGAACAGAACAAGATCGGCCTCCTCGATGGCGACGCGCGCCTGGTCCTGCACCCGCGCCTCGATATCGCTCCCCGGCTGCAGCTCCAGGCCGCCCGTATCGACCAGCGTGAAGCGCCGGCCGTTCCACTCGCCGGTGCCATAGACCCGGTCGCGCGTGGTGCCGGGGATGTCCTCGACGATCGTCACTCGCTCACCGACGAACCGGTTGAAGAGCGTCGACTTGCCCACGTTGGGGCGGCCGACGATGGCGACCACGGGCAGCGAGGCGGAAGCGATGGTGGAGGGCATGCCCCGAGTGTACCCGTCGCGCGGATCGCATCCCGGTTAGCATCCTCGAGATGCGGATTGGGATCGTGGCCGCCCGCCTGGCCGGGGTCGACGGCGTCACCTTCGAGACCGCCAAGTGGGAGATCGCGCTCGAGCGTATGGGCCACGAGGTTCGCCTGTGCGCCGGCGAGGTGGACGCCCTGCGCGCCAGCGCGCGCCTGGTGCCGCCGATGCACTTCGCGTGGCCGCCCGCCGCCCGCGTCACGGCCGCTGCCTTTGACCCCGACAGTGACCCGGTGGCCGTCCGGGCCGAGATCGAGCGGCTGGCCGACCTCCTGATTCCCGTGCTGGGCAACTGGATTGAGTCGGAGCACCTCGAGCAGCTCATCGTCGAGAACGCGTGGGCCATCCCCATGCACCTCCCGCTCGGCCTCGCGCTGCGACGGGTGGTGGAGCGGCGCGGGATCCCGACCATCGGTCATCACCACGACTACTGGTGGGAGCGGGATCGCTTCAAGGGCTGCGTGGTCCCAGGACTCCTCGACGAGGTCTTTCCGCCGGATCTGCCGAACGTCCGCCACGCGAGCATCAACAGCCTGGCTGCAGCCCAGCTGCGCGAGCGCCGCGGTCTGGACTCGATGGTCGTGCCCAATGTCTTCGATTTCGAGCGGCCACGGCCACGGCCCCATCCGGCCATGCGCCGCCGCTTGCGCGCCGAACTGGGCATGGGCGGCCGCGGCCTGCTGGTCGTCCAGCCAACCCGCGTGGTGCCGCGCAAGGGAATCGAGCTGGCGATCGAGTTGGTCGGGCGGCTGCGAGACCCCGATGCCGTCCTGCTCGTCACCAGCCCCGCCGGGGACGAGGGACTGGACTACCTGGTGGCGCTTGAGCGCCAGGCTGAGCGCGACGCGGTGCAGCTCCGCTACGCGGCCGATCGCTTCGAACCGGACATGGACGGCAGGCGCCTCGGCCCGGCGCACACCCTCCACGATGCATACCTGGCCGCGGACCTGGTCACCTACCCGAGCCTGTACGAGGGTTTCGGCAACGCGCTGATCGAGGCCATCTTCTACGGCAAACCGGTGGTGGTGAACCGATACCCGGTGTACGTGGCAGACATCGCGTCGCTCGGCCTGGATCTCATCGAGATCGACGGACGAATCACCGATGAGACGGTGGCGGCGGTTCTCGCGTCGCTGGCCAACCCGCGACGCCAGGCGCGGATTGCCCACCGCAACTACGACATCGCCCGGCGACGCCTCTCCTACAAGGTTCTGCGACGCCGGCTGCGGCGGTTGATCGCGCCCGATGGCGCGGGGCAGTGAGCGGTCATGGCGCCATTTCTCAGGTGCGGGGACTTACTACAGGCGGATGGGCCAATCGGAGACCCGCCCGGGGTACTTCTCACCGGCGGAACTCACCGGCTGAGACGCAGGCCGTCGTGGACGCCTGCGGCCGCCCCTTCTTCAACGTAGCCCGCCGAGACTGAGAATTACCTCCTGGCGCACTCCCGGCGCCTGCGGCGGGACTTCGACCGCCCGCCGTCGGGCGCGCCCTGGCCGAACAACTACACCGTGAGGGCGTAGATCCTGTCGCGAACCGCCTCGAGGTCGACCTCCGGTGTCGAGGTACCCCCGGTGATCCCGATGCGAGCCTTGCCCGTCAACCAGGCGGCGTGATCGGTCTCGAGCTCATCGGCATCGGCGATGTGAATCGTCTCGGCACAGACTTCGGCGCACTTGACCGCCAGCTCCTTGGTATTGGAGCTGTTCTTGCCTCCCACCACGATCATGGCGTCCACCCCCGAGGCGAGCACCACCGAGTCGGACTGGCGCGTCAGCGTCACCGGACATACAGTGTTCACGACGCGCAGGTCGTGGCAGCGGCGCAGGCAGAAGGCGGCGAACTCCTCGAGCTTGAAGGGCAGGATGGTGGATTGGCTCAGGACGCCGATCCTCTTGGTGTGCGGCACGCGCTCCCAGGTGGATCGGTCCATGTCGTCCACCACCACGTGGTTGTCGCCGGCGTATGAGCGCACGCCCTTGACCTCGGGATGGTCCTCGTGGCCGATGATGCAGACCGTGTAAC
This sequence comes from Chloroflexota bacterium, assembly GCA_040882375.1. Classification (GTDB taxonomy): domain Bacteria; phylum Chloroflexota; class Limnocylindria; order QHBO01; family QHBO01; genus CF-167. The sequence goes on along the minus strand of JBBEBK010000033.1, from coordinate 3,807 downwards.
CGGCCGCGGCGAGCTCACGGGCCGCCTTCTGGGACTGGAGGACCCAGGTGCAGGTGGCGTCGATCACCTCCACGTCGGACTTGCCGCGCACGCGCTCCAGGTCGTCCGCGGGAACCCCGTGGGCGCGGATGACCAGCGTCCCGCCCTCCACCTGGTCGGCCAGGTCGGCGGTCTTGATGCCGCGGTCCGAAAGGTCGGCCTTGATCCCGGGGTTGTGGACGAGCTGACCGAGCGTGGTGACGTCTTTCCCCTCGTCACGGGCGTGTTTGGCCTTGTCGATCGCCAGGCGCACGCCATAGCAGAAGCCGGCACGCTCGGCGATTCGCACCTCGGGTCGGGTGGCTGTGGTCATCCCCCCGATTCTATCGGGCCTGTCCCGTAGCGACCACGGTGCTCCTCGGGAAGGAGCGCTGCGATCTCGCGCATGATCCGCTCAGTGCCGGCTTCGAGGGCTTCGCGGTCCAGCCTGCCGTCCGCCTGGTGCGGCAGGCCGAAGACCGGACCGATGCGGATCGTCACCGCGGTCCGATGCGGGAACCGGCTGCGCCCCGGAAAGATGCGCCCGGTTCCGGTGACCCCCACCGGCAGCAGCGGCACGCCGGCCCGCATGGCGATCAGTGCTGCGCCCAGCTTCGCCTGACCGAGGACGCAGATTCGCGAGCGCGTGCCCTCCGGGAAGATGGCGATCGGTCGGCCTTTGGCGAGGTGCGTCAGAGCCTGGCGCTGCGCCGCCCGGTCGCTCTCCCCGCGCCGCACGAAGAAGACGCCCGCCGAGCGCCCCAGCCAGCCGACCAGCGGCCAGTGTCGGATCTCCTCCTTGGCCATGAAGTGGATCACCCGGCCGGTCGAATGGCCGACCGCCGCACCAATGAACGGCGGATCAAGGTTCGAGCAGTGATTCGCCACCAGCAGGTAGGGGCCGGTGCGGGGCACATGCTCGAGCCCGTGCACCTTGCCGCCGCCGAGGAGCAACTTCAGCCAGTTGGTCAGGACCGATCCCGGGTGGAAGAACCAGGTCTTCATGTGCGTGCGGGGAGATGCGCCGCGATCGCATCCACGCAGGCCGGCACGTCGAGCTCGCCGGCGTCGAGCACCAGCGCCCCCACCGCCTTGCGCAGCGGTGCCACGTCTCGTTCGGTGTCGGCCGCGTCACGCTCGCGAAGCTCGGCGAGATATCGGTCCCGGCGGTCGGGGCGGCCCATCTCGGCGGCGCGACGATCGGCACGAACCGACGCGGCGGCGGTCAGGAAGACCTTCAGCGTGGCGTCGGGCAGCACCACCGTGCCGATGTCCCGGCCGACCATCACGGTATCGCCGCGGCGTGCCGCCGCGCGCTGAACATCGAGCATCGCGGCACGGACCTCCGCGTGGCGGCTCACCGAAGAGACGCCGCGGTCCACCCGCGGCGTGCGCGCCGCCCGCGTCACATCGCGCCCGTCGAGCAGCACCGTCTCGCGCCGATCGGTCTGCTCGCGCCGCGGCCGGCGAACGGTGATCTTCACCTCGCGCGCCAGGGCGGCCAGGTTCGGGCCATCGTCCATGCCGATCCCCCGCTCGAGCGCCGCCAGGGTGAGGGCCCGGTAGATCAGTCCCGTGTCCACGAAGGTGGCACCAATGCGTTGCGCCAGCGCGTGGCCCACGGTGCTCTTGCCCGACCCCGATGGCCCGTCGATCGCCACGTTGAGCGGGCCGCGGCGCCGCGGAGTCGCCACGCGGGGACGCGCGCCCGCGAGCGCCTGGACCTCTCGCTCTGCCAGGGGGCGCCACTCACCGACGCGCAGGCCACCCACGGTGAGCGGCCCCAGCCGGGTGCGCACCAGCCGGCGCACCTGGTGCCCGACCGCGGCGAACAGCCGGCGCACCTCGCGCCGGCGCCCCTCCCCGATGCGGACACGGAGCCAGCCGCCGTGCTCGTCCGGGTCGCGGTCGACCTCCTCGGGCGGGGGCAGAATCTCCGCCGCCAGCAGCCGCGCCGGTCCGTCGTCGAGCTCGACTCCGTCCAGCAGCGCCCGCATTGCACGCTCGCTCGGCTCGGAGTCGATGAGCACCGCGTACTCGCGCTCCACCCCGTAGCGCGGATGCAGGACCCGGTTGGCCCATGCGCCATCGTTGGTCAGCAGCATCAACCCTTCCGAGTCCACGTCCAGGCGACCGGCCGGCCAGAGCCGCGATCCGGACCCCTGGCCGAGCAGTTCCACCACGGACGGACGCCCTCGCTCGGCGCGCGCCGACGACAGGTAGCCGGCCGGCTTGTGGACAGCGAAGTGCGCGGCCGGCATCGCGCTCGCCAGAGGTGCGCCGTCCACCGCGATCAGGTCAGTGGCCTGTTCTGCGCTCTCGCCGACCCGCGCCGTACGACCGTTGACGGTAACGCGACCCGCGGCGATCAGCGACTCGGAGGCGCGCCGCGACGCCACGCCCGCCCGCGCCAGGATCTTCTGCAGCCGCTCAGCCGCCATCGGCCGGCTCGGGAGGTGGCACCACAGCCGCCGGCATGTTGTCGAGCGAGGTGAGGCCGAAGCGCTCGAGGAAGGTGAAGGTCGTCCCGTACAGGATCGGGCGCCCCGGCGTATCGCGACGGCCGACCTCGACCACCAGGCGGCGGTGCATCAGCGAGCGCAGGACGTAGTCGGAGTCGACGCCACGCACCCGATCGATGTCGGCCCGGGTGACCGGCTGCCGGTAGGCCACCACGGCCAGCGCCTCGAGCGCCGCCGGCGTGAGGCGGGCCTCCTGGCGGGCCGCGTAGGCGGCCAGGCGCGTGCCCACCTCGGGGGCGGTGACCAGCTGCCAGGTGTCATCCATGCGCTGCAGGCGGAGGCCACGGTGATCCTCGGCCAGCGTCTCGGCCAGGCCGCTGAGCGTCGCTTCGGCATGCAGACGCGGCACGCCGCCGAGCTCGGCGAGCTCCGCGGTCGTCAGCGGGCGCTCGGCGATGAAGAGCAGGGCCTCGTACAGGACGTCAAGGTCGTCCTGGTCGCCGGGGCTGCTCATCGCACCGTCTCGAGCAGGATCGGGCCGAAGATTTCATGTTGCTCAACCCGAACCAGGCGGCGGCGCACCAGCTCGAGCGTGGCCAGGATGGTGACGGTGGCCTCGGTTCGCGAGCGACAGGTCGCCAGCAGCTGCTGGAGGATCACCCGCCCGGTGGCCGAGAGCGCAGCCTGCAGCGCGCCGATCTGCATGGCGATGGTGATCTCGCGCGCCATGATCTCGGGCGGCTCGGGCTCGGGGTCCGGGATCGCGGCCAGCGCCGCCAGGGCATCGGTCAGCAGATGCACCGGGAGGACCTCCGACGGGACCTCGGGGAGGTCGGACTCGCGTGGCTCACGGCGGAACACCGGAGCGGCGAGGTCGCGCTCACCCAGGGCGCGTGCCAGATCGCGCAGGGCACGGTACTCGAGCAGGCGTTGTCGGAGCTCCTCCTCGTCCGGCTCATCGGCCGCATCCACCGCCGACGGCAGCGGCTCCCCCGGCAGCATGCGACGTGACTTGAGCAGGATCAGCTGCGCCGCAACGGTGACGAACTCGGAGAGCTGGGCCAGGTCGACCGGATGTTCGGCGAGGTGCACCACGTAGGCATCGGCCAGATCGGCGAGGGGCACGGTCAGGACCTCGAGCTGGCGTGACTCGATCAGGTGCAGGAGGAGTGCCAGCGGGCCGGAGAAGCCCGGCAGGTTCACCTCAAAGGTGGGCTCGTCGGTCGACGCGGCCACCGCCATAGGGATCGACGTCGCGTCCGCGATGCGAATCGGCTCGAGCTCCATCGGTCTAGCTCGCCTCGTCCGCGGCCAGCAGGGCCGCGGC
>JBBEBK010000032.1:0-6314 GCA_040882375.1 Chloroflexota bacterium | reverse complement strand
GAGCACACCGACGAGATCGACGAGGCGAAGGCCGTCGAGGCGCGTCGCAAGGCGGAGGCCGAGCTGGGCGAGGTGCACGATCCGGTGGACCTGGCGCGCGTGCGGGCCGCCCTGCAGACGGCGCTCATGCGCGAGCGCATCGTGACGCGGCGTCGGAGCCGCGGCTAGCGGCACCTCCGCGCGCCACAATCCGTGTCGCGCCCAGTCACCTGATGGCTACAACGGCCAGGATGGGCAGGGAATGAGGCGCTCGATGGCCGAATTGCCACCCTGTGGGCGTCGGGGCAAAGTGGACCCCATTCGTTGTCCGTTGTAGCCATCCGGTGACTGCGAGAACCTCGCGGAGATGAGGTTCCCGCGTGCGCGAGGCATGCGGATCGGCATCGGGTAGCATCCCGCCCATGACCGACGACCGCGAGAAGCCGTTCCGCCGGATGCAGGAGCTGCGCAAGATCAGCCGCGAGTACCCGTTCATCTGCCCGGTCGACTTCGCGCCGCACCGCGGCTCGCCGCCGGGCGAGGACCCGAACAACGATCCGACCTTCATCGAGCGTCACTCGCGCGATGACGGCGACCACTACCTGGGCTGATGCAGCCCTGCGAACATTGCGGGGCGCGCTTCCCGTTGCTGCCGGTGCGGATCGAGATCGTGCGAGAGTCGGGGCCGATCGGTCTGCCGGGGATGCCCGCGCCCGGCCAGAGCGCCAACTTCACCAAGGGCTACGCCTTCTGCTCGGCTGACCACGCCTACGAATGGGCCCGGGATCGGCGCTACATGCTCTGCAACTCCGCCCCGACGCCGTTCGAGGACGGCATGCAGCCGTACCTGCCCTCGCGCCACATGGGCGGCCGCGTCGGCCTGTGCGACGGGCACCATCGCGGCCCGCACGAGTGGAAAGAGGCGTGGCCCGCCTAGCCGGGTAGACTGCCAGTCGTGCAGAAGTTCATCGTCACCGGGGGCACGCCGTTGCGCGGCGAGGTGCGCATCGCCGGTGCCAAGAACGCGGTGCTCAAGATGATGGCCGCCGCGGTGCTGACCGACGAGGCGTGCCGCCTGACCAATGTCCCGCAGATCAGCGACGTGCGGATCATGGCCCGCACCATGAGCGACATCGGCTTCGACGTCGAACGCACCGATGGCGCGGCCGGCGAGGGCGTCCTGGAGATGCGTGCCGGCGCCGCCGACTGGCTCTTCGTGCCGCTCGAGGCGGCCATGAAGATGCGCTCCAGCTTCATCCTGCTCGGCCCGCTGCTCACGCGGTTCGGGCGGGTGATCATCAGCAACCCCGGCGGCGACCGAATCGGGCGGCGACCGGTGGACCTCCATGTCGAGGCGATGCACACCCTCGGTGCCGAGATCGAATACAAGAACGGCTACTACTTCGCCGAGGCACCCTCGGGACTGCGCGGCGCGCACATCGAGTTCCCGTACATCACGGTGATGGGCACCGAGAACGCCATGCTGGCCGCGACCCTGGCGGAGGGCACCACGGTGATCTCCAACGCGGCGCAGGAGCCGGAGGTCGACGACCTGGTCGCGATGCTGCGCGCAATGGGGGCGAAGATCGAACGGACTGCCCCGCATCGGCTCGAGATCGAGGGAGTCGATCGGCTCCACGGCGTCGAGCATCGGGTGATCGGTGATCGGCTCGAGGCGGGCACGTTTGCCATCGCCGCGGCGGTCACCGGTGGCGACATCACCATCCGTGGCGTCGAGCCGGCACACATGGGCTCCTTCACCGAGACCCTCGCCGGCATGGGCGTCGGGATCGAGACGACCGATGACGGCCTGCGCGTGCGAGCCTCCGACGCATACCGGCCCGCCGACGTCGAGACCGCGCCGTACCCGGGATTCGCCACCGACCTGCAGGCGCCGCTGGCGGTGCTGATGACGCAGGCAGACGGCGTCTCCTCCATCTACGAGACGATCTACGAGGATCGGCTCGACTACACCATGGAGCTGGTGAAGATGGGCGCCATCATCGAGGCGCTCGACGAGCGGCGGGCCCGCATCGCCGGCCCGACGACGCTCCACGGCCGCGAGGTGGAGATCGCCGACCTGCGCGCCGGCGCCACGCTGATCCTCGCCGCGCTGTCGGCCAGCGACACGAGCGTCATCTCCGGCGTGGAGCACGTGGACCGCGGCTACGAGGCGATCGAGTCGAAGCTCATCGCGCTCGGCGCCCGGATCACCCGCATCGACGCCTGATCCCGACGCCCGGCCCGATGCCAGCGCTCCGGCCGCCTCGGGCGCATCGGTATACTTTCGGTCGCCCCAGGCTCACCCGCGAAGGACGCAGCACGCGCGCATGAAGATCGGCATCGACCTCGGCACCGCCAACATCCTGGTCTACGTCCAGGGCAAGGGCGTCGTCCTCAACGAGCCATCGGTGGTGGCCATCTCCGACGACGACAACCGGCTGGTGGCGGTCGGCGAGGAGGCGCGCGAGATGATCGGGCGGACCCCCGGCAACGTGCGGGCCATCCGGCCGATGCGCGAAGGGGTGATCGCCGACTACCTGATCACCGAGGCGATGCTGCGCTACGTGATCAACAAGGTCGCCCGGGTGCGCATCTTCAAGCCCGACGTGATGATCAGCGTCCCGACCGGCGTGACGAGCGTCGAGAAACGTGCCGTGCGGGACGCCGCCCTCAAGGCTGGCGCGCGCGATGCGTACCTGATCGAGGAGCCGCTCGCCGCCGCAATCGGCGCCAACGTCCCGATCTCCGGGCCGTCGGGGAACATGATCGTGGACATCGGCGGGGGCACCACCGAGATCGCGGTGATCGCGCTGGGTGGAATCGTGGTGGCCGATTCGGTGCGCGTGGGCGGCACGAAGTTTGACGAGGCGATCGCCAACTACATCCGGCGCAAGTACAACCTGATGATCGGCGAACGCACCGCCGAGGAGGTCAAGATCGCCGTCGGGTCGGCGCTGCCGCTGGAGGAGCCGATGACGATCGACGTGAAGGGGCGCGACATGATCGCCGGCCTGCCACGCACCATCCCGATCAGCTCGACCGAGGTGACCGAGGCGATCGAGACGCCGCTGGCGCAGATCATCACCGCGGTGCGCAACGTGCTCGAGCAGACGCCGCCCGAGCTGAGCAGCGACATCATCGACAAGGGGATGGTGATGACCGGTGGCGGCTCGCTGCTGCGCAACCTCGACACGATGCTGACCCAGGTGACCGGCATCCCCTGCCACGTTGCGGACAACGCGCTCAACTGCGTGGCGGTCGGCACCGGCCTGGCGCTCGAGCACTTCGGATCGTTCCGCAAGAGCCTGGTGAGCGGCTCGTGAAGGTGGCGGCTCCGGCCGCCACGGCCGCCGCGAACCTGGAGGCCGGCCGCTCGCTTGCGTTCGCCGACTTCCACGTTCATACGCGACACAGCCGGGACTCGGTCCTCCATGAAGACCGATACATCCGCCTCGCCATCGAGCGGGGCCTGACCCACGTGGCGATCACCAACCACAACAACGTCGAGGGTGCCGTGGCGGTCCGCGATCGAGCGGCAGAGATGGGTTTGGCCGACCGCCTCCACATCAGCCTCGGCGAAGAGGTGTCGAGCGCCGATGGCGAGATCGTCGGTGTCTTCCTGACCGGCACCATTCCGCCCGGCCTCTCCGCCGATGAGACGGCCGATGCGATCCACGCGCAGGGCGGCCTCGTCTTCATCCCGCATCCGTACGACCCGTTCCGTCGCTCGCACATTCGTGAGGCGCCGCTCCTTGCGCTGGCCGAGGCCGGCAAGATCGACGCGATCGAGGTCTTCAACAGCCGCGTCACGTTTGGCCGCCACAACCTGCAGGCGCAGGAGCTGGCCGGCCGCTTCGAGATCCCCGGCATCGCCTGCTCCGATACCCACTCCGCCCCCGAGATCGGGATGAGCGTCAACGCACTGCCAGCCTTCGACACCGCCGATGAGCTGCGTGCGGCGCTCCCCCTGAACGAGTGGCACGGCAGCCGCTCGACGAAGCTGATCCATCTCACCACCCGCTGGGCGGTCGCCTCCAAGGCCGTTCGTCGATGGCTGCACCGATGACTCACGAGCCGATGGAAGAGCCGATGGAAGAGACGATCTCCGAGCGCGAGGTAAGCCTGGCCCGGCGCCTCCTCAACGTCCGCACCATCGGTTCGATCGTCTTCGGGTTGGCGATCCTGTTCCTCCTCTTCCGGGTGGTGCTGAACATCGATTTCGGGGCAACCTGGGGGCAGATCGCCGGCGCCGACCCGCTGCTCCTCTTCCTTGCGTTCCTGTCCTACTACGCCACCTTCCCGTTGCGCGGGCTGCGCTGGGCGTTCGTGCTGCGTCGCGTCGGCACTTCGTTGCGCCTGCGCGATGCCACCGAGATGCTGTTCCTGAGCTGGTTCGTAAACTGCCTGGTACCGGCCAAGCTGGGGGATCTGTATCGGGCCTACCTGCTCAAGGGGAACTACGGCGGATCGCTGTCGCGCACGGTGGGAACGATCTTCATCGAGCGGATCGCCGACATCGTGGTCATCTTCGGGCTCGCCCTGGCCGCCGGCTTCTGGAGCTTCCGCGGGCGGTCTCGGCCGGAGATCGACGCCCTCTTCCTGGCCGGATTCGTGATGGCCGCGGTGCTGGTCCTGCTGGTGATCGCCCTGAACTACTTCGGTGCGCGCCTGACGCGGATCCTGCCGGTGCGGCTCGCCGACCTGTACGAGCGCTTCCACGAGGGGAGCACCGGCGCGCTGACCAGTCGCAGCGTACCGGTCATCGGCCTTCTGACCGTGCTGATCTGGCTTTTCGAGGGGCTGCGCCTCTTCTTCGTGATCCGTGCCCTGGATCTGCCCGGCGCGAACCTGGGGATCAGCGCGTCGCTGTTCGTGGCGCTGGCCGCCTCGCTGCTGACCGCCATCCCGCTGACTCCCGCCGGGGTCGGGTTCGTGGAGGCCGGGATCGTGGGCGCCCTGGCGCTGTACGGCGTTATGGGCGAGCCGGCCGTGGCGGTGGCCCTCACCGACCGGGCCATCAGCATCCTGACCGTCATCATCCTCGGCGGGATCCTGTACACGTTCTCAAGCAAGGTGCGCCGAGCGCATGGGCGCGGCGCTGCCTCGCCCTCCGCCGAGCGGGTGGACCCGCTGGCCGGCGGCGCGCCCTGAGCTCGCGCGGCAGGTAGATGCTCGCGTGCCCGTGCGCCGCTTGCCGCACCGGGTCGGTACCTTTCTCCCATTGAGGGGAGAGCCCCCCGCTGCGATTCTGCGGTTGCTCGCACGCACCACCCGGCGATTGACGCGACCAGGTGGGGGCAGCGCACGGACAAGCCGCATGACGTTCCAGACGCCACACTCCTTCAACAGCTGGCTCCGCGGCCAGCTGAAGGAGAAGAAGATGAGCCAGCGCCAGTTGGCCCTGCAGTCGGGGGTCGATCACTCGACCATCTCCCGGCTGATCAAGGGTGACCGGATGCCCTCGCTCGGCACCGCCACCAGGCTGGCGCGCGGCCTGCGCGAGATCGGCGAGGAAGACGATGGACCGGCCTACTTCGCCAGCATGTCCGCTCGCCAGCAGCTTCCCACCGCGCGCGTCGAGTACGCGCTGCGCGGCGACGATCTCCTCAGCGAGGCCGACGTCCGCGACCTGATGCAGGTCTACATCTCCCACCGCACCCGCCGCATGCGCGAGAACGGCAACGGCGGGAACGGCCACGAACTGGCGCCTGCGAGGATCAGCCGGGGCGCCTGACCCCAGGTCCCGTTCTGGTCCCGCTCCGCCGAGCGGTGAGCGCCCGAGCGGTGAGCGTGGGGAGTTCCGCTGATCCGTCGTAGAGGACCCTTGCGCGTCGCAGGTTGACCCCGTCGTAGCCCTCATCGGCCCCGGGCGTCTCCATCACGAAGGTCGTCTGCACCGGTAGCCGCGCGTCCCGCAGCAGCGCCGACAGGCCGATCGCCCCGATATTCCCCGCCCCGAGGTGCTGGTGCCGGTCGCCGCGCGAACCGAGCACGGACTTCGAGTCGTTCAGGTGCACCAGTGCCAGGCGATTCAGCCCGATCAGCTCTTCGAACCGATCCAGCACGGCCGATACGCCTTCCGGCGTCGAGATGTCGTAGCCGGCGCCCCACAGGTGGGCGGTATCGAGGCAGAATGCCATCGATCCGGTCGGACCGGGTACCGCGTCGAGGATGCGCGCCAGGTCCTCGAGCGTCGAGCCGAGCGAGTCGCCGCCGCCCGACGAGTTCTCGAGTACCAGGCGAACTCCCGGCGGCGTCTCGGCCAGGACCGATCCCACCCCGGCCGAGATTAGACGCAGCCCGGTCTCCGCCCCCACTCCGCCGTGCGACCC
>JBBEBK010000031.1:0-6457 GCA_040882375.1 Chloroflexota bacterium | reverse complement strand
GCGCTGATCTCGCGGGACGCGCCGAAGAAGCGGCTGCGCCGGCTCTCGGCGCTGAGCGCGGCGTAGAACGCCGCGATGGCCGGCCCGTCATCACGGCGGACGTGGCGGATGCGCGGTCGCACGGCGTGCATGTGGTCAGCATGGGGCGCACCACACGGCGAGCGCGAGTGCCGTTCGCCCTGCCGGAGCCCGCCGATCGGTCCGCCCCGGTGGGGCCATCGGTCACTCGCCGGTGAGGGGCGAGGAGCCGTAGACTCGACGTATGCAGATTGTCAGTGCCGCCAAGGCGGTGGCCGGGATACGTTCCGGTCAGCAGGTGTTTGTTCACGGAGGCGCGGCCACCCCATCGGTCCTGCTCGAGGCGTTGGTGGCGCGCTCGGCGCAGCTCGCCTCGGTGAGCATGGTTCACTTCCACACCGAGGGGCCCGCGCCGCATTTGGCCCCGGAGATGGCCGGCCACTTCCGGCACAAGGCGCTCTTCATCGGTCCAAATGCGCGGAAGGCGGTGAACGAGGGGCGCGCGGACTACGTTCCGGTATTCCTGTCCGATGTCCCGGACCTCTTCTCCTCGGGCACGTTGCCGCTCGACGTCGCCCTCGTGAATGTGACTCGTCCCGACGCGCACGGATTCTGCTCGCTCGGGTCGAGCGTCGACGCAGCGCTGGCGGCGGTGCGCAGCGCCAAGGTGGTCATCGCCCAGCTCAACTCGCGCGTGCCGCGCACGCTGGGCGACACCTTCATCCACGTCTCGCAGATCGCCTACGGCGTCGAGGTGGACGTCCCGCTCTTCGAGCATGCCCCCCCGGTGATCGGTGACGTCGAGCGGTCGATCGGCGGCTACGTCGCCGATCTGATTCAGGATGGCGCGACCATCCAGATGGGGATCGGTTCCATCCCCGCAGCGGTCGGCCTGGCGCTCCACGGCAAGCACGACCTTGGGATGCACACCGAGATGTTCACCGACGTGGTGCTCGACCTCGTCGAGTCGGGTGCCCTGACCGGGGCCCGCAAGGAGATCAACCGGGGCAAGATCGTGTCGGCCTTCATGATGGGCACCCAGCGCCTGTACGACTTCGTGGACAACAACCCGATGATCGAGATGCGCCCGGTCGACTACACCAACGACACGTCGGTGATCCGGCGCTTCAGCAGGATGGTGGCCATCAACTCGGCGATCGAGGTGGATGTGACCGGCCAGGTGGCGGCAGACTCGATCGGCCCTCGGTTCTACTCTGGCGTCGGCGGCCAGATGGACTTCATGCGCGGCGCTGCGCTGAGCCCCCATGGTCAGGCGATCATCGCGCTGCCGTCCACCGCGGTCGACGGAACGGTCTCCCGCATCGTGCCCTTCCTCGCGGAGGGTGCCGGCGTGGTGACGACGCGGGCGCACGTCCGGACCGTGGTCACCGAGTTCGGAACGGCGCAACTGCATGGCCGCACCGTGTCGGAGCGAGCGCGGGCGCTGATCGCGATTGCGCACCCCGACTTCCGCGCGGACCTCGAGACCAGAGCGCGGCTGGCTCACTACCTCTAGCGGTCCAGTTCTCCGCGCGTCAGATCCCGGCGATGCGCCTCGGCGCCAGCCGCGGCCCATACCGCGGCGCGCGGATCCCCGATACCTCCAGCAGCCGCTGCACCCGCCCCCGCTGGCCACGGTACGGCTCCAGGAGATCCATCATCCGCGTGTCATCGGCCCGCGGCTCGCGGGCGAGGGCCCACGCGACCAGGTTCGGCACGTGGAAGTCACCGATGCTGACCGCGTCCGGGTCCCCGTAGGCGACCCGCATCACCTCGGCGATGGTCCACGGGCCGATGCCCCGGACGGCCGCCATCCGGTCTCGGGCCTCGCCTGGCGTGGCCGTCTCCAGTCGTGGAGCGAGTCGCGCTGCCGAGCGGATCACGTCGGCGCGACGCTTCTCCAGGCCGAACGGGTGATACGCGAAGTACGGCAGCCCGGCAAGGACCGATGCCTCCGGTGGCAGGCGCATCCCACCCGGCCCGGGCGCTGGCTCGCCGAGCGCCGTGATGATCGCGCGGAACGCCGCCGTGGCTTCCATGCCGGTCACCTTCTGCTCGCAGATGGCCGGAAGCAGCGCCTCGAACGCTCTCTCCGTGCGCGGCATTCGCAGGCCCGGAAACCTGCGCACGAGGTCGGCCACCAGCCGGTGGCGCGGCACGAGTTCGGATGGTTCGTCGCCGGCACCGATGAGTTCGGCCGCGTGTTCGAGAGCCCACCCAGCGCCGGGTCCCCAGGCCTCGGCGGCCACGCCGCCGTCGACCGAACGCAAACGGAGCGTGGCCGCTCCCTCGGGCGTCCGGGTGGCGCGCCAGATCCCGTCGTCGGCGAAGCGGATGGTCGGGTCTCGCCGGCCGTGCGCCAGCGGCGCGAGGGTGAGGAGGAGGTCGATGGGGGTGGCGAGCGGGATGTGCGTCGCGTCGGGCCCCGGCATGGCTCAGCGGCACGCGCTCAGCGGCGCATGGAGAGCACGACCGGGGAGTCCGAACGCTGGGCGGCCTCGAAGTCCTCCCGCGAGCGGATCCCGTGGTAGCCCTCGGCCACCACCAGCTGCCCGCAGATGCCGCCGAGTGAGTTACCCGGCCCGGGCAGAACCAGGACGTCGGGCGCCTCCTCGCGCAGCGCGACCCGCACGCTCACCGCGAACCGGTACGGCGTCGTCACCTGCTCGCCCAGCGTGTAGTCACGCAGGGCGGCCGGGTCGGTCGACCACGGGGTCCAGCGCACGCCGCGCCCGTCGATGAGCGTGGCCGACGGGGCCCTCCAGCGCAGGTCCGCCAGTCGCTCGCGGGCCGCCGCGGCCACGTGCGCCACCAGCGGGGTGTGGTACGGGCCATGCATCGCGAGGCGCAGCGGGAAGAGGCGGTCGCCGACCTTTACCGGCTTCAGCCGGCCGAGCAGTCGCGCGATCCCGGCTTCGTCACCGGCCAGCACCGCGTAGGCGCCGAGATCGATGCTCTCGTGGATCTCGCCGCTCCCGTTTCCGGCGGGGTCGGCAAGCACGGCGCGGACGGCGGCGTGCAGCGTCGGGTCGGGCTGCCAGGCGGCATCGGCGAGGGGGTAGATGACCTGGCCACCGGGGCCTCCGCTGGGGAGCGGCTCCTGCTGCAGGATGGCCATCTCCTGGACCAGCCGGAAGGCATCGTCGAACGGGAGCGCCCCGGCCGCGGCGAGGGCGGTGTACCAGCCCAGCGAGTTGCCGAGCACCGCGCTGACCGCGTGGTCACCGACCGCCACCTCGGCGTCGAGCAGTGACACCAGGAAGATCAGCGGCGAGGCGTGGATCGGCAAGAGGTGGCGCGACGGGTCGAAGCGCTCAGCGCGGTCGAGCGAGAGGAGCGGCTCGAGGTCGTAGCCGGCGCGGAGCTGCTCGGCGCGCATGACCCACGGATGGTCGGCCGGCAGCGAGCCGAGTGACGCAGCGGAATACGAGCCACGGCCCGGGCAGGCGAGCACCGCGCGATCGGTCATGCGTACAGCCGTCCGCGCACAGCGGCGACTGCCGCGCGCACGATCTGGTCGGTCCCGACCAGGACCGCACTGGTGGCCGTCCCCAGCGGGACAAAGCTGTCAACGGCGCGCACCGAACCGAGCAGTTGCCCGATGCCGGTTTCGGCCAGGTCGGCGATGATCGCGTCCGCCACGCCGCCACCGGTCCTTCGGCACTCGTCAACCACCAGCACGTTGCCGATCTCGGCGGCGTGTTCGCGGATCGCCACGATGGGGAGCGGATTGAGCCAGCGCAGGTCGATGATGCGCACCGCCACGCCGTGATCGGCCGCCAGCCGCCGGGCCGCCTGCAGCGAGAGGCGCAGGCCATTGGCATAGCTGATGATCAGCAGATCGGGCCGGGCGGTGCCGGGCTGGTCATACACTCCTACCTCGCCGGGGAGCAGGGTTGCCGGTGGCGCCGGGTAGTCGGTCAGCCAGCCGCCGTCACCATCGGTCTCCAGGTCCTTCTCGTGGTAGAGGGCGATCGGCTCGAGGAAGACGACCACCCGGCCATCCTCGGCGGCCATGGCCAGCGCGCCGCGCAGCATGCGTGCGGCGTCGTCGCCGCGCGACGGCACGGCCAGCACCAGGCCGGGGATATCGCGCAGGGCTCCGATGCTGTTGTCGTTGTGGAAGTGGCCCCCGAACCCCTTCTGGTAGGCGAGCCCGGCGATGCGCACCACCATCGGGTTGCGGAACTGCCCGCTGCTGAAGAACTGCAGCGATGCCGCCTCGCCGCGCAACTGGTCGATCGCGTTATGGAGATAGGCCAGGTACTGGATCTCCGGCACTGGCAGGAGACCTATGTGGGCCGCGCCCTGCGCTATCCCCAGGATCGAGGTCTCGTCGAGCAGGGTGTCGAAGACCCGCCCAATGCCGAAGCGCCGCTGCAGGCCATTGGTCACGTTGTAGACGCCGCCCTTTCGTCCGACATCCTCGCCGAAGACGAGCAGCTCGGGGTGGCGCGCCATCTCGTCGATGAGGGCGGCGTTGATGCAGCCGGCCAGGGTCCGGGCGTTCGGCGTCGTAGCCTCTTCGGGGAGCGTCCCGCCATGGATTTCACGCCGGGCGTCGGTGTCCACCAGTCGCTCTCGAGCGCGCTCCGCGACGCGCTTGGGGTGGCTCGGGGCCATGGGGGCGACCACCTCCTCGGTCGTCTCGAGGCGCGGCCGGAGGGTCGCCTCCTCGGCGGCAGCCCACACTCGGCGTCGGGTGTCGGCCAGCAGTTCGCGCAGCTGTTCGGGGGTCGCGGCGCCGGATTCGATCAGGCGCTTCGCGTTGCCGAGCAGCGGATCGCGCGCCTCGGTGGCGATGATCTCCGCGGTTGACCGGTAGACCTGCTCCGCGTCGCTGCCCCCGTGCCCCCACAATCGGACGGTGGGCAGATGCAGGAAGGCCGGCCGACGGGCGCCTCGAACGTAGCGGATCGCCTCGGCAACGGTGTCCCACACCTCGTCGATCTCGCCGTCGGCGAAGCGGTAGGCGAGGTGCTCCATCTTCGAGAAGGTGGATGCGATCCAGCTCTCCGGCGTCGGGACGCTGATGCCCGTCTGGTTGTCCTCGCAGACGAAGAGGATCGGCATCGGCAGACCGATCCGCACGGCGTAGCGCGCCGTGTTGATCGCGGACAGGGCGGTCGCGTGGTTCGCGCTGGCGTCCCCGAATGAGCACGCCACGATGGCGTCATCGGGCAGGTCGATGGCGACGCCGAGCCGCCGGGCACGGGCCAGGCTGAACGCGAGGCCCATCGCCTTTGGGAGGTGGCTGGCGATCGTCGAAGTCTGTGGCGGGACCCATAGCGGACGACTGCCCCACACCTTGTGGCGCCCCTGGGCGATCGGGTCCTCACGGCTGGCCACCATGCCGAGCAGCGTGTCGAACGCCGGCGTACTGCCGTTCAGCTGGCGCGCGCGGGCCATCATCAGTGCGCCCGAGCGGTAGTGCAGGAGCGCCGGGTCGGTGATCCGCAGCTGCGCACCGAGCGTGACGTTGTTCTCGTGGCCGGCGCTGCTGATCGTGTGGAAGCTGCGGTTCGTCTTCTTCAGCTCACGTGCCGCAATGTCGAGCTGGCGGGACAGGACCTGGTCCTCGAAGAGTTCGACCGCCTTGCGCGCGGTCAGGCCCGTGCCGGAGTGCAGCGGAGCATCACCAGGCAGCACGCTGGCCGCCGGAGCGGCGGTCGCGAGATAGGCGTCGAGGGCGGACTCGACGATGGCGACACGATCGAAGGTCATGCGCGACGTTCTCGATGCTCGAGGGTGGGCGTGGCCGGTGGGCTGGCAATCATACGCGCCCGATAAGCCCGTGGTAAGCCCGTGGTAAGTCCGCGGTAAGCCTCCGCGGTGTCCTCTTGCGGTCCTCGTGGGCGCCGCGTGTGCTGGCGTCGCGGGGACTCACGGAGATGCACCGATGCACAGAATCACCCGGGACCGCAGCGGCCACACCGGGGGCGGCTGGCCCACCTGAACACGGCGCGCCCGCCGGTCAGCCCCCAAGCGAGATGAGGACGATCCCCGCCACGGCGATGAGCACCGCCACCAGACCGAGGCGGGGGAGTGACTCGCCCAGCAGCACGCGCGCGAGCAGCATGGTGACCAGCGGATAGAGCCCAGACAGCGCGGCGGCGATGCCGACCCCCAGCGTCGCAAAGGAGAGGACCACGAGGCCGTTGGCGGCAACGTCCAGCAGGCCCGCCAGCGCCACCAGCGGTCCTGTGCCGTGCAGGAGATTTCGCCCGCCGCGCGCCAGCGCCATGCCTCCCACTACCAGCGTCGCGGCGCCGCGTGCGGCGACCAACGCCCAGAGTTGCCCGCCTTCGGCGGCGCGGTTCACGAACACGAACCAGAGACCGAAGCCGATCGCCGCGCCGACTGCGAGGATCAGGGCCTGGCGGCTGACGCCATACCTGGTCGCGCCGCTCGCGGCGGCCGCGGCGGCCACGGCGCAGCC
>JBBEBK010000030.1:0-6473 GCA_040882375.1 Chloroflexota bacterium | reverse complement strand
GAGAGGAACTGGCGCGTCCGCGCCTCCCTCGGTGCCTCGAAGATCTGCGCCGGCGGTCCCTCCTCCACGATTAGGCCCTGGTCGAAGAAGACCATCCGGTTGGCGACCGCCCGGGCGAACCCCATCTCGTGGGTGACGACCAGCATCGTCATTCCCGTCCCGGCCAGCTCGCGCATGACGTCGAGCACCTCACTGATCATCTCCGGATCGAGCGCGGAGGTCGGCTCGTCGAACAGCATGATTTTGGGCTGCATGGCGAGCGCGCGGGCGATCGCGACCCGCTGCTGCTGACCACCCGAGAGTTGCGCCGGGAACTTGTGCGCCTGCTCGGGAATCCCGACCCGCTCGAGCAGCGCAACGGCGACCTCCTCGGCCTGTTCGCGGGGCCACCCGCGCACCCGCATCGGTGCCAGGGTGATGTTCTGCAGCGCAGTCAGGTGCGGAAACAGGTTGAAAGACTGGAAGACCATCCCGATCTCGCTGCGCACCGCGGCGACGTTGCGGACATCGTGGGTCAGCTCGATGCCGTCCACGATGATCTGCCCTTTCTGGTGCTCCTCGAGGCGGTTGATGGTGCGGATGAATGTCGACTTGCCCGAGCCGGACGCGCCGAAGATGACCACCACCTCGCCGGCCTGCACGGTGAGATTGATCCCCTTCAGGACGTGCAGCTCGCCGAACCACTTGTGCACGTCACGGCAGACGATGATCTCGTTCGTCATCGGTTGCTCGATCTGCAGCGCCATCACTTCACCTCGACTGCCGCACAGGTTCTCACGGAGTGGAAGCCCAGTGAGTCCGCATTCATCGCTCCCCGACCCCGAGCGAGGCCTCCAGGCGGTAGCTGGCCTGCGACATCGCGAAGCTCATCACGAAGAAGAGGGCCGCCACGAAGACGTAGACCTCCATCTGTGCCCCCAGCGACTCGGACTGCGCCAGTACCGAGCGTCCGATTCCGAGCAGCTCCAGCAGGCCGACAATGGTGACCAGGGTCGTGTCCTTCAGCAGGCTGATGAAGAGCCCGACATTGGCCGGGATGACGGCCCGCAGGGCCTGCGGCAGGACGATGAACCGGTTCGTCAGGAAGCCATTGAGGCCCAGCGCGTGGGCTGCCTCGACCTGCCCGGCGGGGATCGCTTGCAGGCCGCCACGAACGTTCTCGGCGACATAGGCGGCCGAGAAGAGCGTGATCCCGCCCATCGCCCGCGCCACGCGATCGATCCGCAGCTCTCCCGGCAGGAAGAGCGGCAGCATGATGTCCGCCATGAACAGGATCGTGACCAGCGGCACGCCCCGGATGAGCTCGATGTATGCCGTGCTCAGCCAGCGCACCGCCGGCAGAGCGCTGCGTCGGCCAAGTGCCAGCACCACCCCGAACGGGAATGAGAGCACGATGCCCACGGTCGCGAGCAGGAAGGTGAGCAGCAGGCCGCTCCAAAGGTTCGTGCTGACCGACGGTATCGCCGTGTCGCCAACCCCTGCGACCAGGATGAACGACGCCGGCAGCGACACCAGCCAGCCGATCGTGACCACCCGTTGTGGCACCAGCCGTCGCATGCCGGCCACCAGACCAACCCAGACCAGCGCGGCGTTCGCCAGGTAGGCGACCGAGCCGAGCAGGCCGATCCCCGACACCGCGATCAGTCCCGCAAAGAGCAGTTGGGCCGCCGCTACGGAGGTGGCCAGAGTTCGCACAGCGCCGCCCGCTGATCCGCCCGAGAGGCCCGCCAGCCCGGAGATGACGGCCAGGTTGAGCCAGATGCGCCAGGCCTGATCGCCGGGGAACTGGCCGATCAGGAAGAGGCGCATGTTCCGGGTGATGACGTCCCATCGGGCGGCACCCAGCGCCCAACCCGAGAACTGGAGGATCACCCACGCCAGCAGCGCGCCGATCAGCAACGACAGGATGGCGTTGTACCAGGTCGAGAACAGGTTCTGGCGCAGCCAGGCCACCGGACCGATCCGGATGCGGGGTGGTTGCAGGGTGGCGCTGGTCATCCTTGCACCGCCTAGCTCTCCAGGACCTGCACGCGCCGGTTGTAGATGTTCATGAGCAGCGAGGTCGCCAGGCTGATGACGAGGTAAGTGCCCATCACCAGCAGGATCACCGGCACCGGCTGCCCGGTCTGGTTCGACATGGTGACCCCGATCTTGAACAGGTCCGGGTAGCCGATGGCGATGGCCAGGCTCGAGTTCTTGGCAAGGTTCAGGTACTGGCTGGTGAGGGGGGGCACGATCACCCGCAGCGCCTGCGGGAAGACGATCAGCCGCAGGGCCTGGCGCTCGCTCAGCCCGAGCGCGCGGGCAGCCTCCCACTGGCCTCGCCGAACGGCCTGGATGCCCCCTCGCACAACCTCTCCGATGAACGCCGCGGTGTACAGCACGAGGCCGAACAGCAGGGCGGCAAACTCGGGAGACAGGCCCATGCCGCCAACAAAGTTGAAGCGCTGCCTCGCTGGCAGGTCGATCACGATGGGCGCCTGGAACGCCAGGAGCCACCCACCCACAGAGATGGCCACGAAGGTCACCAGGCCGATCATTCCCAGCCGTCGGGTCGGCCGGCCGGCAGAAGCACGACGCGCGGCCACGACCCCAGCCGCCACGGCCACACCCAGCCCGACCGCCACGAATACCAGCCAGCGCCCGAACGATGGCGTCAGCTCGGGAGCGGGCAGGAAGAGGCCTCGCTGGCTGAGGAAGATCGCGCCCGGCAGCTCGACTGCGTCCGCCACCGGCGGCAGCTGGAGGAAGACGGCGAAGTACAGGATGACGAGCTGCACGAGCAGCGGCGTATTCCGAATGATCTCCACATAGACGGAGGCCACCCGGTTGACGAGCCAGTTCGTCGACAGGCGCGCGACCCCGACGAGCACGCCCAGGATGGTGGCGAGCACGATGCCGGCCGCGCTGACCGATAGCGTGTTCAGGAGACCGACGAGGAAGGCCTGTCCATAGGTGTCGGTCGACCGATAAGGGATCGGTGACTCCGCGATATCAAAGCCGGCTGTCAGGTCGAGGAAGCCGAAGCCAAGTGAGAGCCCGCGCTCTGACATGGCGCCGGTGAGGTTCCGCACGAGGAATCCGACGAATAGCGCCGCCGCCAGCAGAACGACAGCCTGTGCCGCGACACGCAGCACGTGCTCATTGCGCCACGGCGGAACGCGCGCCTGTCGCGTGTCCGGCGCGGGCCCGTTCATGGATGCCCGAGCTGGGTCTGCATGAAATGAACCCGGGGCGGCGTCAACGCCGCCCCGGGTTCCTTATCGCTCGATCAGCGGTAGGGCGGCGCGTAGAGCAGGCCGCCATCGGTCCACTGCTGGTTCGGCCCGCGATCCAGGTCGAACGGTGTCGTGGGGCCGAGGTTTCTATCGTAGATCTCGGCGTAGTTCCCGACGGCACCGATCATCGTGACGACCCAGTCGTTCGCCAGGCCCAGGGCGATGCCGAGCTCACCTTCCGCTCCCAGCAGGCGTGCCACGACCGGATCTGCGCTGCCGGTCAACCCCGCCACGTTGGACGAGGTGATCCCGCGCTCCTCCGCCTCGAACGAGGCGAAGACGACCCACTTCACAACGTTGAACCAGGCATCGTCGCCAAGCGGCACGACCGGGCCGAGCGGCTCCTTGGACATGACGACGTCCAGCAGGATGTGGTCGCTCGGGTTGGCGAACGCCGTGCGTCGTGCCACGAGCTGGGAGCGATCACTGGTAACCGCGTCGCAGCGGCCTTCCTCGTATGCCTGGTAGACCGGATCGATATCCGCGAACACCTGCGGCGTGTAGGTGAGGCTGCGCGCCCGGAACTGGTCGGCAAGATTCTGCTCGGTGGTCGTCCCGGACTGGACGCAGATGGTCGCCGTGTCGAGATCCTCGAGCGAGGTGATCCCCGAGTCGTCCCGGACCATTATCCCCTGGCCATCGTAGAAGGTCGTCGGCGCAAAGAGGCCCCACGACGTGTCGCGGCTCACCGTCCAGGTCGTATTGCGGACCAGGAGGTCCACCTCACCGGTCTGGAGGGCGGGACCGCGCTGGTCCGCGTTCAGCGGGCGGAACTCCACGGCGTCGGCATCGCCGAGCACGGCGGCCGCAACAGCGCGGCAGAAGTCGGCGTCGAAGCCGCTCATCTCACCGGAGTCATCGAGGAAGCTGAAGCCCGGCAGGTTGCCGTTGACGCCGCAGATCAGCTGACCGCGACCCTGCACCAGCGCGAGACGGCCGCCTGCCACCGGTGGCGCCTGGGTCGGTGCCGGGGTCTCCGCTCCGGGGCTGGCAGTGGCCTGGCCGCTGGGAGATGGATTGGGGGACGCTTCGCACGCAGCCAGGATCAGTGCGAAGAGGACGAGGGGAAGTGCGATGCGCTTGATCAATTCGCCACCTCAGACGTGAACGCGACAGGCGCAGCCAACTTCGGCCGCGGCACCCGGGGTATCGGATCGAGGTCCTCTCCGGACCGAGATCAGGACAGGTGCGGATCGCGGAACTTCGCCCATTCTACCGGGCGAGTGCAACCGAGCCCGCCAACGCGGCAGGAACTGGAACCGGATGGCACCTGTTGATCAGCAAGCCGCGGCGCGCGTAGTCGGCGCCACATTCCCGCCAGACTCGCACCCGGGGACGCTTAGACGCCTGTTCGGCGGGCGCGCGGCCATGACGGGCACTCAATTGGCCTGGCTCCGTGCTCAGCGGGCGGAATCCGCCGGCGACGGTCCCCGCCAATCTGCCCTGGGAGCCGCCTAACGGTCCCCGGGTGCCCATCTGGCAGGATCTCGAGCCAGGATCCCGGTCCCGCGGTTGTCCCCCAGACACCGAAACGCCCCGTCGCGGGTGGCGACGGGGCGTCGTCATCGGTCTGACGAAGGTCAGCTCAGAACGGGAAGTTGAAATCCGTTCCCTCGGTCACCTCGTCGGACGGCGGCGGGACGACCGTCACCGGCTCGTCGAAGGCGCTGAACGTGAACGTGGCGTTGAAGGTGCCCACCGACTCGCTGGTCACGCTGGTCGAGACCTCGGTCAGCCACATCTTCTCGCGGTCGAAGAGCAGATCGAGCACGAGTGCCTCACCGAAGACAGAGGCCGGGTCCATCGACGGGAGCATCGACGCGTCGGGCCCTTCCTCGCTCATCAGCTCGGCCGGGATGGTCAGCTGGATCTGGTAGCAGGTCCGCTCGCCGCAGTCGACGTCATCGAGCTTGACCGTCTCGACGCCCTCCTTGTCGAGGAAGGCGCGGATCTCATCGATCATCGATGACACGTCCGGTGCGGGCGAGGCGCTGGCGGTGCCGTCTCCGCCCATGTGCGACCACATCGTGCCGGTCAAGCTCGTCTTCAAGTACAGGTCCGAGTCGATCACCCGCAGCTCGCCGGACAGTCCAAACAGGGTCGGCACCGCGAAGGTCGCGCCGACTACGCTGTTCTCGAGGTCGACATCGGCCTCGAAGGTGGTACCCGCGAGCGAGAAGGTGCCGCCCGAGTCGGGCATGCTGAAGCTGCCGTCGAGGGCGAGCGAGACATGGAAGCTCTTGAGTTCGGCGGTGGCGTCGAACCCGGAGGTCACGATCTCCTTGGGGTCGCTGAGCGCCGGTGTCCCCGAGCAGGCGGCCAGCACGAAGGCCATGATCATGAGGACCGGTGAGATTCTGCGGAGCACGGAAGCCCCTCCTGCAAACACTGATTGCCTGATCAGCATACGCCGTGCCGCCGAGAGCCACATCTGGCCGATGGTCATGAGGCGCGCGCCCACGACGGCATCACGACTCGACTACCGTATGGGCATGCGCCGTGTCGAACGAACCGTCCGGATAGCCGCTCCGGCGGCCGAGATCTACGCCTTCCTGACCGAGCCGGCCAACGTGCCACGGTGGCAGACCGGGGTCATCTCGTCGGTGCGCACCTCGCCGCCGCCGACGGTCGCCGGCTCCACCGGGCGGATCACGATGGAGGTGATGGGCCAGCGCATTGCCGCCGATACGAGGATCCTGGAGGCGGTGCCTGATCGCCGCCTGGTGATCGCCACCAGCGCAAGCGGCATGTCGGTGACCGGCTCGCTCGATCTGGAAGAGGTGGACGGCGGGACACAGCTCACCTTCCGCTCCGAGATCAAGGCCGACAACATCTTCATGGCTCCGTTGGAGGGAATCGTGGCCGACACCGCGGAGCGCGACGTGGACGCCAGCCTGGCCAGGCTGAGCGCCGCCGTGGCAGCCGGGCCGGTGAAGCCCGCCGATTGAGGCCCGTCCCGACCGGCTGATATACTCGCCGGCGAACGCGTTGACGCGGGAGCAGTAGGCGCTGCCCTCGGTCCACAGCGAGCCGGGAGGGTGCAAGCCGGCGATCGGGGAACGCTGAACTCGCCTGTCGAGCAGCCGGTGCGAGCCGGCCGGGATGGCGTCCGATATCCGCGCCGATGAGTGGACCGACGTGGGGTTGTAGCTCAGTTGGGAGAGCACCTGCATGGCATGCAGGGGGTCGGGGGTT
>JBBEBK010000029.1:0-6499 GCA_040882375.1 Chloroflexota bacterium | reverse complement strand
TCTGGTAGCCCTTGGGGAGGTCGGGATAGAAGTAGTTCTTGCGCTCGAAGCGCACCGCCGTGGTCTGGATCTGGCACTCGAGCGCCAGGCCGGTCAGCATCACCAGCTCGACGGCGCGTCGGTTGATGACGGGCAGCGTGCCCGGCATGCCCAGGCAGATCGGGCAGGTGCGCGTGTTCGGCTCGTCCTTCTCGCCGGGGAGCGGCGCGGTGGGGCAGGAGCAGAACATCTTGGACTCGGTGCGCAACTGCGCGTGCACCTCGATCCCGATGACCGTCTCGTACTCGGTCCGCGTCGCGCTGGCCATGTGCCCGATTGTAGGGCGCGCGTTGCGCACTGGCTGGAGGCGGGCGCCTCACGTCAGGGCCATTCACGCAGCACAGCTGGACAGTTGCGCAACTGCATGAATGCTCCTGACACAGCGACCCGGCGGGGAGCTCTGGGCTGCCAGATTCCGATGAGGTGCGCGTTACGGGTGCGAGGGGGTATCGAATCGGCCTTCGTGCAGGCTGACAGCAGCATCTGGCGCCCTGGTGGCCGGAAACGCTCGGTAATGCTGCCCCGGTCGGAATCTGGCAGGTTCGGCGCGTCGCCAGCCTGACACGCCGAGCCGACAGCATGCGCCACCCGTTATCCTGCGCGGCATGAAGATCGGTGAATGGGATTCCCTCGGTCGCTCGCGTGGCCTCCTCCAGCGACAGCTCGGTGAGCTCGGCGCGGCCGAGTACGCGGCACACGTCACCCTCAACCCTGACACCGGGCGGCTGCGCATCCTGGTGGCGACCGATATCGGCCTGCTCGACTACAGCTACGCTCCCGTCGGCTCCGACCCGGAAGGGCCCTGGACGCTGCGCGGCCAACTGACGCGCTGGATGAGCGTCAAGGGTCTGCGCCTGCAGACCGATGCGCAGTTCGACGAAGACAACAGCGAGGCGCGCTGGATCTGGAGACTGGTCGCCGAGGACCCGCGAATGGAGCTCTCAGCCGATTCGACCGGCCTCGGTGAGAATGGGCCCGGCGCCCTGCTCCCATTCGCGCGGGCCTGCATCCAGCACGCGCGCTGAAACGCGCGCTGAAACGCGCGCTGAAACGCGCGCTGATACGCGCGCTGAGGCTTCAGCGGCGGGCGGTCAGGTAGAGGCTCCCAAAGGGGATCTCAAACGTCCCGTCGTCCGCCTGTGGCGACGCGGCGCGTAACTCCGCCTCAAAGACCAGAAAGCGCTCCTCGCTCCAGCCGGCGGTCGCCGTGATGCGTGAGCCGGTGCGCATCCAGCGGCCGAAGGCATCGGCATCGGCGAGACGGATGACGGTGCTGGGATCAGCGTCGGTGGCGACCCTCCGCCAGCCCGCGGCGCGAGCCCAGCGGGCGAGCGCCGTCCTGGTGGGAATCTGGGCGCGGCGCCGCACCCCGTAGCGGCGATAGATGCGCTTGAAGCCGGGGAGGTAGGTCGCCGCCCAAGGGCCAGGAGCTGATAGCGAAAGGCGTCCCCCCGGAACGGTCACGCGCAGCCACTCGGCCAGGACCGCGACCGGATCCGCGGCGAAATGGAGCGAGTGAACGGCCATGGCCACCTCGAACGATGCCTCGGCGAAGGGGAGCTCGCCATAGTCGGTCTCGACGAAGGTGGCCTCGGGAATAGTGCGGCGCGCGATCTCAAGCATCCCGGCTGCCCCGTCCACGCCGGTTACGGCGCGGCCCTCACCCAGCGCCAGGGCGGCCCCCGAGCCGGTCCCGGTGCCGAGGTCGAGGACCCGCTCCCCCGGCCGCAGCACTGCGCGGCGGACCACCTCGGCAGCCAGCACGGCGAGCGAGGGCGCCATGCTGGCGGCGTAGTTCTCCGCGGTATCGGAGAAGGCGGCCACCGCGCGGTTAGGAGGCGCAGTCACCGAACGAGGCAAGTCACGCGTGGCGCACCACGAAGCGCTCGGTGCGGTCCATCGCCTCTACGATCTGCTCGTAGGCGGTGGCGTAGCACACGCGCACGTGCCCCGCGCCGGAGGGCCCGAAGGCGGTCCCGGGGACCACCGCCACGCGCTCCTCGCGGAGCAGTTCCTGGGCAAAGGTCTCGTCGTCCATGCCGGTGCGCGAGACATCGGGGAAGCAGTAGAAAGCGCCCTTGGGCTCGAAGCAGAGCAGGCCGATCTCGTTGAGGCGTCGTACCATGTACGTTCGGCGGCGGTCGTACTCGGCCTGCATCTCGACCACGAACGGCTCGCCGGAACGCAGCGCCTCGATGGCTGCGAACTGCGCGGCGGTGGGGGCGCACATGATCCCGTACTGGTGCACCTTGGCGATCCCCGCCATCACCGGTGCCGGTGCCGCCACCCAGCCGATCCGCCAGCCGGTCATGGCGTAGCTCTTGGAGAAGCCGCCGATGAGCACCGTCCGATCCCGCATCCCCGGCAGCGAGGAGAACGGCACATGCTCGTGGTCGCCGTACACCAGGCGCTCGTAGATCTCGTCGCTGATGACGAGGAGGTCGTGGCGCTCGACGACCTCGGCGATCCGCTCCAGGTCGGCGCGGTCCAGGACGGCGCCGGTCGGATTGTTGGGGTAGCCCAGGAAGAGGGCCTTTGTCCGGGGCGTGATGGCCGCCTCGATCATCTCGGCGGTCACGCGGAAATCGGTTGCGTCGGTGGTCGAGATCGGCACGGGCACGCCACCGGCCAGGGTGATGCACGGCGCATATGCGACGAAGGAGGGCTCGTGGTAGATCACCTCGTCACCCGGATCGCAGATAGCGCGCAGGCTGGCATCCACCGCCTCCGATGCGCCCACCGTGATGATCACCTCCGTGCGCGGGTCGTAGCTCAGGCCATACCGATGCCCCAGGTCGGCCGCGATAAGCTCGCGCAGCTCCACCATCCCGCCGTTGGCGGTGTAGTGCGTCTCACCCGCCTCCAGGCTGGCGATGGCGGCGCGGGTGATCGGCTCCGGGGTGGTGAAGTCCGGTTCACCGATGGTCAGGCTGATGACGTCGGTCATCTCGGCCAGCATGTCGAAGAAGCGCCGGATGCCCGATGGCGGCAGGTTGCGGACCTTGCTCGACAGGAACTCGGCCGGTGGCCGCGAAGTGCGGGCGCCGGAGGCTCGCTCGGTGGTCATAGGGGCGAAGTGTACCGCCGCTCCCCCGCCTCGATCCGCAGCGCCAGGCGGTTCCGCGGCGGCGGCAGCGGGCAGGTGGCGTACGGGGAGAAGACGCACGGCGGGTTGTAGGCCAGGTTGAAGTCGGCAATCACCGTCCCGTCGGACGCCGGCGCCTCGGTGTACAGGAAGCGTCCACCGCCGTAGGTCTCGTGCCCGTTGGTCAGGTCACCGAAAACGAGCCAGAGCGCCCCGTCGTCGCCGCCGGGCAGGGCCCGAAGGCGCCAGGTTGCACCGTCGCGCTCGAACCAGACGGTCCCCGGCGTCGGTTCGCGAGTCGGCGTGCCGGTGATATCGACGATCTTGATGGTGGCGCCGGGTGCCGCCGGCTCGAACTGTGCGGTTACGCGCCATGTCGGGTCGATCGGGAAGCTCTCGAGGCCGGTGAATGCGGCGAGGACCGGCGCATCGCTGTCGCGCACCCGCAGCCCCATCCGCTCGCCGCGACGGATCAGGTGCATCCGCAGCGTCCCGAGATCCAACAGGGTCGGGTCGCCATCGAGGTCATCGGTCAGCATCATGGTGGCCGCCGGATTCCCACCGATACGCAGCTCGGCACCCTCGTGGGGCTGGAGTCGAACCTGGTTCTCGCTCCAGGTCAGGGTGCCGGCGCGCGGCGCGATTCCCGACCCGTGGAGCACGATCTCGTTTGCCGGATGCGCTCCGAAGTGGTTGTCGCCGGGCGTAAGCCAGTGCAGCCCGACGAGCGCCAGCCAGCCATGCGGGCTGCGCAGCCGATCCTCGCGCAGGCGGCGCCAGGCGACCACCCGCTCTGCGTGTGCTTCGACGCCGATCGCGGTCATCGGCTCCAGTCTAGGAGCAGCAGACCTCCCGGCGCGGGGCGGAGCGACCGCCCGTGCGAGCCGGCTATGGGACCTCGGACTATGGGACCTCGGTGAGCTCCAGCGTGTTCCCCTCGCTGTCCTTGAACCAGGCGGCCTTGTAGCCGGGTGGAACGGTCAGCAGGCCCTCGACGGTCTTCATCTCGCCGAAGTCGTAGTCCTCGAACACGACGCCGCGCGACCGCATCTCCGCCATGGCCGCCTCGATCCCGGTCAGCTCCCAGCCACCGACGGTGTTCATGGCTGTGCCGGCCGATTCGGTCTGGTACAGGTAGAACCAGGTGGCTCCGCACTGATACCAGAGTCCCGCCCCGCCCATCTCCTCGCGCTCCGGGACCAATCCGAGCTTCTCCTGGTACCAGGTTCGGGCACGACCGATATCTGACGCGGCGAGTCGCGCCGACATGGGGAATTCACCGAGCATCACGCACCTCCCGTGTGGCCCGCCCGCGTGTCCTTGGCGCTGGGCGCTGGGCTGGGCATAGGGTGGTCCGCCGCCGCCCGCTCGTCAACGGGCGTGTGAGCCGCTATCCGTCTAGCCAGCCAGGACGAACAGGAGGAACGGCGCGGTCCGCGGCCCGACCCGGACCCACACCGCCGGCCCGTCGTTGACCGGATTGGTGGCCACGCTGCGTCCCGCGGTCTGCCGGCCGTCAAGGGCCATGGCGATCGGTCCCTCGCCAAAGCGCGTCAGGCAGGCGGCCGCGTAGCCCTCGGTGCTCGCCTCGGCGAGGACCAGCACGCTTCGCTCGAGCACCACTCTCCAGCAGCGCGCTCCGAGCACCGGGTCGTTGCCGGCGTCGTGCCAGTCAGTCCCGACGACCGGCTCCAGGTCGGCCATCGCGCGTTCCGCGTCGAGCGTGGCGAGCACCAGTCCGCGTGGTGCCTCGCTCCAATCGTCGATCGCGCGTGGAAAGAGGCCGGCACGAGCGGGGTCGTCCGGCACATCGAGCATCTGGGTGGGTGCGTTCCGCAGGCCCCAGTACAGGATCCGCGGCTCCTCGCCGGGCTCGGCGTAGAGCCACTGCGGGAAGAGCTGCGAGCCCCCCTCGCGCAGGATCCGGTTCAGGGACGCCTGCTCCGGCACCGCGATTCGGACGTGACTGATCTCAGCCATCGGGTCGAGTGTAGTCGCCGTTCGGTCCAGGCCGTGAGCGGTACCCTTCAGGCGCGTCTACCACCCGGGTTGGTGGTACCTGGCCGTGGGGTCGAAATCGCCCCCACCTACGCATGGGCTTGGTACTTGGCGGAATCGGGTGGCACCAAGCGGTCCGACGGGGCTCCATCCACGCTTAGCAGCGCCCGCTGCTGCCGCCTCCGCAGCCTCAAGACCCGCCTACTACCACACCAGTTGGTAGGTGGGGATTGCGGCCGGTTGCTCGCGGTCGAGCGCGGTGTCAGGTGAGAGGTCAGTCATGGGCGGTCGGCGGGCGGAGGTCGGAGAAGCCGGCGGCGCGCTCGTAGGCATCGGCCACGCGCAGGACGGTCTCCTCGTCGAAGGCGCGACCGATCACCTGGAATCCGACCGGCAGCGCATCGGCGAGCCCGCACGGGACCGATATCCCCGGCAGGCCCGCGATGTTGACCGGCAGCGTGCAGGCATCGTTGAGGTACATCAGGAGCGGGTCGTCGGTCTTGGCACCGATCTTGAACGCGACGCTCGGCGAGGTCGGCGCCAGCAGCGCGTCGACATCGGCCAGGACGGCGTCGAACTCGGCCTTGATGAGCGTCCGCACCTGCTGTGCCTTGACGTAGTACGCGTCGTAGTAGCCGGCCGACAGGGCGTAGGTGCCCAGGATGATGCGGCGCTTGACCTCCGGGCCGAAGCCGTCGCCGCGGGTGGCGAGGTAGTTGGTCAGCAGGTCGTCGTCACCGGCCGACTGCCCGTAGCGGACTCCGTCGTAGCGCGCCAGGTTCGCGCTCGCTTCCGCGGGGGTGATGATGTAGTAGGTGGCCAGGCCCTTGTCGGTGGAGGGGAGCGACACCTCCACGATCTCGGCCCCCAGCCCCTCCAGCACACCGATGGCGGCGCGGACCGCCGCCTCGACCCCTGGCTCCATGCCCGGCACGAAGTACTCGCGCGGCACGCCCAGGCGCAGGCCCCGCACGTCGCCGGTCAGCGCCTGCGCGTAGTCCGGCACTGGCACGTTGACGCTCGTCGAATCACGCGGATCGTGGCCGGCCAGCGCCTGCAGGACCATGGCCGCGTCGCGGACGCTGCGGCCCAGGGGGCCGCACTGGTCGAGCGAGCTGGCGAAGGCGACCATCCCGTATCGGCTCACCCGACCGTAGGTGGGCTTCATGCCGACCACCCCGGAGAGGGCGGCCGGTTGGCGAATCGAGCCGCCGGTATCGGTCCCGGTGGCGAAGAAGGCCTGCCCCGCGGCGACCGCCGCCGACGAACCGCCACTGCTCCCGCCCGGGACGGTGGAACGGTCCCAGGGATTGCGCACCGGCCCGTACGCGCTGTTCTCGTTCGAGCTGCCCATGGCGAATTCATCGCAGTTGGTCT